>PWHO01000164.1 GCA_003555385.1 Bacteroidales bacterium | reverse complement strand
TCACCAGGTCTTCATTCTCAATGACCCTGTCTTTCACCTTGGATTTCATCCGGTTATACCCCCCGGCAAGGTAGGTGCCGGGATAGTTGTACGCATTGTCTTTCTCCATTTCCAGGGCACCGCGGGTGACAAAATAACCATTTCCCAAAGCACACAAAGCCTCCTGTAACGGATGAGACTTTTCTTCCCACTTCTCGTATTCGATCATCCAGTTCTTATCCATAACTTCACTGTTTATCGTTCGGTTTTCTGCTCAACTACTGCGATTGATCCATAAATGTCTCAAAAAGCCGGCGCACCTGGTACACATCTTTCAGACTGTACTTTGCGGCCGTGTCCTGACCCCGGTTTTCCACCAGGATTCCGAGCCCCTTTCCCTGCAATGCCCTAAAGGCATCCTCATCCGTTACATCATCCCCGATAAAAACGGGCAGCACATCCTCTTTTTGATCCAGCCCGAGTGCTTCCAGTATCCATAAAACAGCTTTCCCCTTGTGCCAGTCAATATCAGGTTTGAGTTCTACCACCATTTTGCCTTCTCCGGTTTTCAATCCCTCAAACTTTTCCAGCACCTTATCCACCACTTCAAAAACATAGGGTACATCCTTTTCAGGGGCATTCCTGTAGTGTATCGCAATGGCATACCGTTTACGATCGATCTGTACCCCTTCTGCCTTGCCGCTATATAATTCATGGAGCTTTTTTTCTACCTTATCCAGCAACTCCACGATCTCCCCTCCTTTTTCATGTTCCTTGTACAGGTCATCCGGACCGGAAATCACAAACCCATGACTTCCGGAGTAGATAATGTCATCCAGCTGAATAAAATTTTTCACATCATCCAGGTCGCGTCCTGTAACCACTCCCACAGTATAGCGGGCTGCCAGTCGCTTAAGTGTTTCCCGCATTTCGTCAGAGATTACTGCATCTTCCGGTCGCTGGACGATCGGGGTAAGTGTTCCGTCATAATCAAGAAAAAATACCGGAGTTTTTCCTTCCATTTCATCAAAAAAACCGGCATCTTCCGCAAAAACCATTGGTTTGGAAGCCTGAAAATAAGACATGATGTCATCATCCCCCGTCAGGTAAAAATTCTTAAAATCGGCAATAGCCATGTCCGCTCCATGGTCAAGCAACTCTTGTTTATTGTCAAAGCGGGCCACACCTACCACCAATCCAAAAAATCCGCGGGACCCCGCCTGCACGCCCGATATGGCATCTTCAAATACCACGCTTTTGGTCGGACAGGCTTTCAGTTCCAGGGCAGCTTCAACGAAAATATCGGGATCGGGTTTTCCACGCAGACCCCTTTCTTCGGATACTTTTCCATCTACCCTGACATCGAACAATTCATCAATCCCTGCTTTTTCAATGATCATTTTACAATTCTTGCTGGAGGACACAATGGCGGTTTTATAACCTTCTTTTCGCCATTGGCGGATTTTCTCCACCACATCCTGGTATATTTTCACACCCTCCTCTTTGACAATCTTATTGAAAATTTCATTCTTTTTATTGCCCAGTGCACAAACCGTTTCATCTCCGGGCGGATCATCAAGCCCGCCGAAAGGCAGACTGATGTCTCTTGAAGCCAGAAAACTCTTCACCCCCTCATAACGGGGTTTGCCATCAATATAGCGGGAATAATCGCCCGGTTCTAACGGATCCTGCCCACCCCTGGATTTTAGAAATTCATTAAAGAGTTCTTCCCATGCTTTTTCATGCGTGGAACGGGTTTGGGTGATCACCCCATCCAGGTCAAAAATTAACGCATCGATGCTCTCACTAGTCATATACCATATATTTATGTGCCTGATTATATCCGGATAAAACTGATTTAAAACAAACCCCTTCGGGGCCTGCCGCAGAAAAACACCTAAATATAATCATTTTATACGAACTTATCCACTGAAATCCATCCATAAGACGTGCCAATGCATCATGCAACGCTTAAAAGAAGATATCAGTCACTTTGCAGAAAAAACAGTGACAGGAAACACGGTGAGGGAAAAATCAGTTCCGGGGCTCATTACCTCTCAGAAAATCCTGACGTATCTTTTCAAGGATCTTAAGCGGAATTACCATACAATCAGGGTCATCCTTCATAAAGAGCTTCAGTTCCTGCACAGCCTTTTCATACATATAAATATTCAGCAGGTTCTGAAATTGTTGCTCATCGCCAGGAATGATGTTTCCGGAACGGGCCGTATCCGTATAGGCAGTCAGAAATTTTTCCACCACCCTGCGGTACCATTGCTCAAGAATTGCAAGCAGGTGATGAGCGTCTGCCGGAATAAACTCCATTCTGGAAAAGTAGCCTTTATAGATGGAAAAGTGAAATGAACTGAGCAATGAGGCCACATCTTTCACCGGGCTGTGTTTTATCCGGCGCACACTCCATTCCCGCTCCAGTTCACCTTCAAAATTAATGAACTTAAAATCTTTGCCGGTAAATAACACCTTGTCAAGCTTGTAGTTGCCATGCAGGCGTATCTTCATGCCGTCAATTTTCCCGTTTTCCAGTATGGAGCGGGCAGCCGACAGAAAAACATCTTCTGATTCGAGCACCTGAAGCAGCAGGTCACGGTTTTTTTCAGAATACCCGGACGCCGTCCTGATCTCATTGAAGGTCCTCCGGGTAAAGGTTCTCAGCGACTGATACAGTGACTTCTGGTATAGCAGTGAAAACTTTTCGGGGCGGAACTGGAAGTTGTCTTTCAAAGAGGCAAGCGCCAGGTGCATTTCGGCGGTGCGCTGACCCAGCAGCGAGGCCATTTCCAGGTAGAAAGGGCCGATGAGTTCATCGAGCTGTGCTTCATCAGGACCGGTCGTATGGCTGTATATTTCCCTTTCCGACAGCAGTTTATCGAAAAAACTTTCGATGGAAGTTTGCGTCATGTCCCAGGCGGTTCCCACATTGGGGATCAGCTCAATAAGCAGCGCCACAGAGGCATCTTCCAATTTGGGATTCCTGTACTCCAGCCTTCCGAGGTAGGAAGGAATGTGGGTAAAGCCGGAATGACGGGTCAGGGTTTTCATGATCTCCACCTCCGGGTTCTCCCCTTCCTGCGGACTGCGGTAGATTTTCAGGAAGTAGCTGTCTCCGTAAACGATGGAAGAATTGGTATGCTTGGAGGTGATCAGGTGAGGTGCAAGGTTGGTTTTATCTGTGAGAGATTTTTTCAGGCGGTTGCCCGATTTCCCTTTAATGATCCCATTTAAGCCTTTCAGCTGTGACCGCCTGCGCAGAAGATCAAACAATACTTCATGCAGTTTCTTATCCACGGCACCATCATAAATTACCCCTTCTGTTCCGTCAATCACAATGGGGGATATCACCGAGTCCGGATGGTGGGTCTTGATCCGGTTAGCCCGGTTGTTGAGCGCAAGTGACACCGGCATCAGGTATATATCATTGGCTGCTTCAATCAGGTCAAGCCGGACGATAAAGAGCCAGGGAGCGCCTGTACGGTTTTCCACACGAATCACATCAAGCACCTCAATGTTGCGCAGCTTTCTTGTGTCGCCGCGGAACCATTTTATATGCACAAGGTAATCATACAGGTTGTTCTTTACGGTATATTGGAGTTCATCAGCCATCTGATCCCATTCTTTCTGGCTGAAATCCAGTCGCTGATTATCACGGGAGATTTTCGGGAACAATTTCTTTCCGGGTGGCCTGAGCTCAAACCAGAAATAATTCTTGAACTGCATGGAAAAGGACCATGGCTCATCCGATATCACCGGAAATTCATTGCGGCTGAAAACCTCTACCGGTGTGTTACCTGCATAATCGGAAAGGTCCAGTTCCACATGTTGAGAGTAGCGTGAGAGGTTCACCACAACCAGGATGGTCTCTTCCCCGAAAGAGCGGATAAAGGCCAGTATTTTCGGGTTATTGGTATTGACAAACTTCAGGAATCCCCGCCCAAAGGCCTTATATTGACGCCTTTTGGCAATAACCCTTCTTTTCCACCACAGAAATGAAGAAGGGTTCTTTTCCTGGTTCTCCACATTGACAGAGGTATAATGATGATGGGGATCAATGACCAGGGGCAGAAAAAGCTGCTGGGGATCCGCACTGGAGAAACCGGCATTTTTGTCCGGTGACCATTGCATGGGCGTCCGGAC
>PWHO01000018.1 GCA_003555385.1 Bacteroidales bacterium | reverse complement strand
ATTTTCCAAAGCAACATGCCAGCCGGGGAGTTAACAGTGATTGTTCCTGTATACAACGAACAGGACAGCCTTTTCAGGTTCAAACAGGAAATGGATAAGTTCGTTGACCAAAGCAGTGTGCCTGTGAAGGTGATGTTTGTGGATGACGGCTCAGAAGACAGCAGCCTCCGGCACATCAAAGCAATATGTGCTGACAGTGACAAATACGGGTATATTGCCTTTCAACAGAATATGGGGCTCAGCGCAGCCCTTAAAGCCGGGATTGATCAGGCAAACGGGGAGTGGATCGGATACATTGATGCAGATTTACAAACCACCCCGTCCGATTTCTTATTGTTTCTCCCGTTTATTGATGAGTACGACCTGGTCATTGGTCACCGTTACCAGCGCAAAGATCCTCCTGTAAAAAAAATATCCTCAGTGATCGCCAATTCTCTCCGGCGGGCCATTTTAAAAGACGGCGTCAGGGATACCGGATGTCCGTTAAAGATCATGAAGGCCTCCACGGCCAAACAAATCCCCTTTTTCAACGGGATGCATCGGTTTATCCCTGCTTTGGTACAAATAACCGGGGGCAGTGTCAGGGAAATCCCTGTGCAGCACTTTCAGAGGATGGAAGGTTCATCAAAATATAAACTATTAAACAGGCTCATCCATCCTTTCCTGGATACCCTGGCTGTTTACTGGATCAAAAAAAGGACCATCAGGTACAGGATGAGGGAAACAACGGATAAACGTTAACTATCATGGATTACTACCTGGTCATCGGCCTTGGACTCATTGCACAGGGGCTTTTCTCCGCACGATTTATCATCCAGCTTACCAGGTCGGAAATCGCCGGCAAGGTAGTATCCCCGGTAGTTTTCTGGCAACTGAGCCTGCTGGCCTCCCTCCTGTTGATCATATACGGTTTTCTGAGAAATGACATTGTGATCATAGGCGGTCAGTTGATTTCCTACTACATCTACATCAGGAATCTACAGTTAAAAAACCAGTGGAAAGTCATCCCGCCCCCATTGCGCTACCTGTTCTTTCTGATTCCTGCCATACTTCTGACCATCCTGTTGATTTTTTCATTCCAGTCAGTCAACGGGTTATTTAACAATCCTGAAATCCCGGTTATTCTGTTGACATACGGAACATTCGGACAACTGGTTTTCACTTTTCGGTTTGTCGTTCAATGGTGGCATTCTGAAAAACAACATGAATCTGTATTCCCGCCCGTATTCTGGGTGATCAGTCTTTCAGGAGCCTTGCTGATCATCGGTTACGCAATCATCCGGAAAGACCCGGTGCTGTTTATCGGGCAGTTTTTCGGCCTCCTGGTCTACTCCAGGAACCTGTTTTTGCATTATAAACCCAGAGCAAATATGAGAACAAAGGAAATAAGTATAGCAGGTCTGATGAAACGTTATCGACTGCCCGCCTTACTGGGCCTTGTGGCAGTCGTCCTTCTGCTGAACCTGAACGAGTGGTCCGTCACCGAATCAACTGAAGCCCGCTACGCCCAGGTATCTAAAGAGATGGTGGAAACAGGAGACTACCTCCACCCCCGGCTGATGGGGATCAAGCACTACCATAAGCCACCGCTGACCTACTGGGTCACGGCTGCCGGATACAAAATTTTCGGCATCAACAGTTTTGGGGCACGTTTTTTCATGCAAATAGCGATTTTGCTGCAAATCGTAATCGTATACGGAATTGGAAAGCTGCTGCTGAAAAATAACAAACATGCATTTTTGGCCGCCCTGCTCTATTTTGCCCTGCCGGGCGTAATAATGTCAAGCAGGGCACTTACAACCGATGTATATTTATGCACTTTCGTCCTGTTGTCTGTGTATGCCTGGTTGAAATTTTCCATGTATTCAAACAAGCGATTCCTGCTGCTCTTTTATTTGGCACTGGGGTTGGGATTTTTCACCAAAGGGCCTGTGGTTTTCATTTTCCCGGTCTTTTTCATTGCCGGGGCTTACCTGGGAAAAATCAGGCCACCGCGCAATGTCAGCTATCATTTGGCGGGTACCCTGTTGATGCTTACCATCGGCCTGGGCTGGTTCGTCTACCTGGTTATTTACGACCAGCGGTTCATCGATTATTTTCTGATCAATCAAACGATTGAACGTTTTGCTACAGATGTGTTCCGCCGCAGTGAGCCATGGTGGTTCTTTCTGGCAGTAGTGCCAGCCGCCAGCTTTCCTTGGGGCATCATGTTTCTTACACGATTATTCCGCGTGAAAAACCTGCGCAGATCACAGGGAATACTTCTGTTTTTCTGGACTATTCTGCCGGTTGTGTTTTTCTCCCTGAGTCAATCCAAAATGCTGCTTTATGTGCTCCCTGTGTATGCGGGTATTGCCATTGGCTCTCTTTGGGCCTGGAGGCGTTTAACCAGGACACAACAGAAAAGATGGAGTATGGTGCAGTTTGTTTACCATATGGTGCTGCTTGCCGGTCTGGCAATGGCACCCCTCATCGAGCCGGACCTTACCCTGCCAGGGCAGGCTTACTTTCTACTGGTAATGACAGCTGCTGTAGTCATTGCCCTCCGTTTTACCCCCATTCACCGACTGGAAACACCCATCCTGGCAGCGGGAGTTTTTATGTGCGGGCTGACACTGATTTCCCCATATATCTACATGGAGAATCCTGTAATGGTGAAAGATTCCAGAAATGTGGCGGCCTATATTGACCGGGAACTACCCGAAACGGAGAATATTCTGATTTTCAACCGAAGACTTCCCTCCATCCAGTTTCATACCGACCGGAATATTATTTCCCTGGATGCAGGCGGTTATACCCTGAACAGGGAGGTTCAGTTTGAATCCGATGACAGCTGGAAAAACAACCTGGTAAACCTGCTGGAAGACCCTGAAGCGCTTGAAGAAATGGTGAAACCCGGCAACGTCCTTATTATCGGGGCCAAATTTGACCTGCCACCTCCATTTAACACTTATGCGGAGCCTTTCCCGCATATCACTACAGTAGACCGGTGGAACGTCTACCATTATTAACGGGGCTGACCAACAAAGCATCTATCCTCTTTTCTGTACAGGAGAAGTCCCCTGGCTGGGATCCTGCTTCAGGCGGTCAGGCAGAAAATCGACCGGGTAGTTGGTTACATATTCCTTCCCGAACAGGCGATTGTGGACCTGGGTATTTTTATACACATCCCAGTCAAACTTACCAAAGCGCCTGAAGTAGAGTGTGATGACCGAAGAAGACATCACAATAAAGGTGGAATACAAAATGGCAAACCACAGCATCTGGCTTTGTACCGGTTCATTGAAGCTCAACAAAATAATGGCAAAGGAAACCGGGCCGTTCTGAATACCTGTTTCCAGCGATACGGATCGCTGAAACAAAGGATACATTCCTGACAACCTTGAAAACCAGTATCCGAAAAAGAATCCGGCCATGCCCAGCCCGATGGTGGCAATATATACCTGGATGGGCGTCTGGAGGAACAATCCTCCGTGGCGGACAAAAGCGGTAAGAACCAGGAAAAGGATCACAAGGATGGCCACAAAACCAGCCGTATCCTCAGCGGTTTTGGCCCAGCCGGGTGATTTTTTTCTCAGTATCATCCCCAGCACCACTGGAACCAGCACCAGAACAAGGGAGCTGATGATATTGCCCGTGGGGATCACAAAGTCTGACTCCGCACCTGCAGCCCGCATGGTTTCAGAAATCTGGTTGGTAAATCTTACCGTATAAAGATTCAGTAAAATGGGCATCATGAACAGGGCAACCACCGTGGAGGCAGTGGTCATGGAAATACTAAGTGCCACAGAACCCCTTGAAAAATAGGTAAACATATTGGAGGTGGTTCCCCCGGGAAGGCATCCGATGAGGATAAGGGCAATGGCAAAAGCCGGGTCAAGCCCAAGCACGATGGCCAGGCCCAGTCCGATCAGGGGCATCAACCCGAATTGAGACAAAAAACCGATAAACACCCCCCTGGGGCTGCGGGCAACCGCTTTGAAATCGTTCACCGTAAGGCTTGCCCCCATACCGAGCATGATCACAAAGATCATAATGGCAAGCAGAACCTGATCCTGGGCATATAATAGTTGGGAAGGAAAATCCATAGAACTAATTGTTTTTACTATTTCCGTTCGAATACAGATCCTGAAGGATGTCAT
>PWHO01000304.1 GCA_003555385.1 Bacteroidales bacterium | reverse complement strand
TTTTATCCAAATACTTGAATCAAGCAAGAAATTGACTATTTATCCGGAATTGCTTAGGGATGCCATCCCTCTCTTTTTCAATGCTGTAAATTTATTTCATTTCTTACTGGTTTTGCTTAGTACAGGGATGGCATCCCTTTACCATAAAACATATTTAAATTTCAAAAAATACGATTATAAAAACCCCTGCCCTTCCCCGGCTGAATGCTTCGCTAAAATTCAACGGGGTAAACGGGAACCAGGGGTTTTAAGTATCATCCTTAAGGCAGCGTACAGAGTTTCCGTTCGCACGGTTGTTGCTGTTCATATTGGCATTGCTACTGTTGAAGTTCAAGTTCCGCGAGTTCGTACCATCCACGGTACTTGACCAATAGTTGCCGTTTGAGCCGACATTGTTGAGCGAACCATTACTGTTGTTGCGGTTGCCTGCAACGGGCAATAAAACATATCTTTTGCACATTTCAAAATAAAATTGTCATCTTGAAATTGTTTTCACCTGTATCCCGCTTTACAGTATTGTAAAACACGTAAGACGGGACGATATGTTAGGATGATTTGCTGCACTCCCCATACTACTTGTTACTTTCTTTAGCATGAGCTCCGGCAGTGTATTTTTGCCAAGAAGACAATTGTTTTGACAGTTCCTCTACTTGGGTATTTAAAACTACAAAACCTTTAACTCCTATTATTTTCAAATCTTTACATACTCTCATGAGTAAACGAACAACCTCTACATTTTGTCTTGCAGCATCTATGTGCGTTTGACGCGTTTTGTTTTTGCTTTTATTGGCTTTGTATATGTTTAATAATAACTCCAATGTTTCATTCTTTAGCTTTTCACCTAAAGTATATTTATACTCCCTGGTGAATACCTTTGTTCTCTCATAAATAGTTATTAGCAAATCATACCCTAATTTATTCACCCCGTTGGATTTCTTGCTGTTTGAAAATAATTACGGAGTCTATTTTTTAAGTATATTTTCCCATTCCCAGACTTCAGATACTTTTCTCTTCTTGTTGCATCCTGTTGATTTAAGCATCCCTCATAATATATCAATTTTAAAGGCATCCTGTTTTTTGTAGAGGTAACTTTACCCGAATTATGTAGTTCCAATCTTTTAGAAAGATTATCAGTATAACCAGTATAAAATTCACCGTCTTTTTTGCTTAGTAATACATAAACATAAAAACACATAAGTACAAAATTAAATAAATTCTTACGGGGTAAACCCCGTTGGATTTATACCGTTGATAATTTATATCTATTTACAAACTTACATAAAATCCTACGGGGTAAACCGGTAGTTCGGAGAAAAGTGCCATTCCCAAAAATCTTTATTTATTATAACTCTGTCTATATTATCAGAAACAAAGAAAAAATCATGAAAACGCCCCCTGAGTTTATCCAGCATAGCTTTTCGCATATTAAACGTATGTGCATGACTTAATATTCCAAGATATGAATTCAATATAGCTCGTATATCGCATAATTGTTGCCAACTGAACTGCGGTACTTCTGCCAATACTTTGTTTATACCCTGTATGGCTTGATAAAAATTGTTCTTCGTTCTGTTTGATATGTAATTCCTGTAAGGTTTTATAATTTGCCCCAAAAACATAACACCTCTATTTACGTTTTCCAAAACTATTTTTTTGGGATGTATCTCAATACCAACCTTATTCAATTCATTTTGCAACTTGGGGATAATTTGTGTAAGATAATTTTTGTCTTCGTGTACAAATATCATATCATCCACATACCTACCATAATACCTGACTTTCAACTTTCTTTTCACATAATGGTCAAAATCATTTAAATACACATTACCAAACACCTGCGATGTAAGGTTTCCGATAGGAAGCCCTTTATTTTTGGGATAATGAAAAAGGCTTTTATTATTTGGCAAATCGTTCCAGTCATCACGGCTACCTTTAATGCGGCAATTTTCTTTAACAGCATTAAAAATGGTCTGCTCTAATAAGTATATTACAGTTTGTTTACTTATTCCTAAAAAAGAATGTTTATGTTCGGGCAACATGGCTAACACTTTATCATAAATTATTTGGTGCTGCATATTCATGAAATAGGCTTGAGCATCCAATTTCATAATGTAGCTTTCTTTGGAGTAATTATTGCTGCAAGAGAGTATAAAACCTTTAGCCCTGTTTATACCATATAATGTTCCTTTGCCAACACGGCAGCTATATGTGTCATTGATAAGTTTTCTGTCTATTATGTCGTATATACAGCGATATAGCAAGTGGTGAACAACCCTGTCACAGAAATCAGCAGCAAATATTTCGCGCATTACAGGTTTGTTGATGATAAAAGCTATACAAGATTTTGGTGTATATTTTCTCTTATAAATATTTTTTGCCAGTTGAAAAAGATTTTCTTCCTGTTGTATTTCAAACCTAAGCTGATTGTTTGTATTTCTCTTGTTTTTGCGGGCTTGCAGATACGATAGATGAAGTTGGTAAAGTAAGTGCTCAAATGTTTCCATAGCTTTCCTCCATTAGTTGCACTTCCTTTTTTAGTTGTTGTATAAAGTTTAGCCCTTGCATGGGTGTGCTATTTGCCAAATCAAATTGCTTTATCAAAGCAATAATTTCTTTATAATGTGCTTCGATTGACGGACTTTTAACTACATTTGGAGGAGAGTCATATTCTGCACTTTTTTCCATTACAATAGTATTTTTCCAACTTTCAAAGCCTTGCTTTATATCCTCTTTCAGACAAAAGGTAATATTTTGAGTTTCAATATCATATTTCACCGCCCCAAGTTTCTCTGATATCATTTCAAAAGCAAGATTGCCTTTATCTACCTCACTTACCGGAAACCCTATGCTTAACACCTCTGCGCCAATGCTTTTTACATACTTTGAATTTACTTTATAAGGTTTTACATACTTTGAAAATACCATGGCATCTTGGTTGTAGCATTTATAAAACAATCCTTCTTTGTACATGGTAAATGCTTGGATATTTGCACTATTATTTACTTTTTCTAAAAGAGTCATTTTTTTAAAAAATTTTTCGACCGCCACAGGCGGTATTAAAATCCTGCCACCCTAAAGGGATGGCAGGATAAAGTGTCAAATTGTCAAATATATCAAAGTGTCAGTCATCCTTAAGGCAGCGTACAGAGACTCCGTACGCACGGTTGCTGCTGTACATATTGGCATTGCTACTGCTGAAGTACAAGAGCCGCGAGATCGTACCATCCACGGTACTTGACCAATAGCCGCCGCTTGAGCCGACATAGACGAGCGAACCATTACTGCCGAGGCGGTAGCCTGCAACGGGCAATTTAAGGGGCGAGCCGAAAGCCCCGGCAGCATCGTTGCTGCTCCAGCTTTGTATTTCAGCATTCCACTCTGCTTCAGTAGGCAACCTATAGCCTGCAGGGCAAGGGTTATTTGTGCCGTTTACTCCCTGCCATAAATCATCGTTTTGTGTGCTGCGCCAATCGTAGGGGCTGCTGCCGGTTGTTATAAAGTTGCCATGCCCGGGTGTATCGGAGTTACTTAGTGTTGGTGTAGTGCCTGATGTTCTTACCTGGTGCCCATCGGCAGCCCTTCCCCATTGGTATAAATGCCCATAGGCTTGAGAGTCAGTGCTGCTTTGAGCTACTCGTGTTGCACCTAAATTCCTATCCATCCATATTTTGCCAGTGGCAGGGCTGTAAACGTCTTCAAATGTACTTATCTGGACTTCAACTTTCGCAGAAGTATTGCTTCCGGCGTAAGCATACAATCTGTATGAATAGCTGTTAGCAGTTAAATTAACATTATTATCATCAAATGATTTTCTGTTTGGATTAATACTGGCAAATTTTTCTTCCCATGCTCCTGAACCTGTTTTCCGGTCAATTATAAAACCTTCTGGCAATATTGCATCGTAATCCCAATTAAGCGTAACTGAGTTATTGGAGTTAACTGTAAATTCTAAATTTTTAGGAGCCCAATCATCTGGGTCTGCTTTTATATCCCATGGGTTATTTCGCTCGGGCTTCTCGCAGGTTGTAAAAAGCAACAATGCTGCGGTTAGGATTGTGAGTAGATAGTGTTGTGGTTTCATAGTATTGTTGTTTTTCTGGTTAAGCTTGCTAAGGGAAGCCATCCCTGAGTAATATGTCGTGCCCCGGCTTCACAGATAAA
>PWHO01000301.1 GCA_003555385.1 Bacteroidales bacterium | reverse complement strand
CCGAGGCTTACCGAAAGGGTCATGGCAAAGAAAATCTCCGGAAGGGCAATAACCGGCCGTATCCAGACAGCGATATGATGTGCCACTACAAGCAGTAGCAGTATCACGGCGGTTTCCATGATCCCTTTGCGGATGTAGACGGCTTTGTTGTCAATCTTGGCCCGGTAGTCGATCAGGATGATGGAGGCCACCAGCCCGAGGTAGCCCAGCAGGGGGTAATAATGGTCAAGTTCGTCACCGGTATTGTGACCGATAATTGACCGCTTAAGTGATTCGATTCCAATCAAAATAAAAAATGCCCGCACCAGAAACATGAACTGGGTGGCCTTGGTGCCCAGGAATATTTCCTGGGAGGAGGGGACCACAATGTCTTTGGGGTTGATTTTTCGGTTAGTGACCAGTTTGCGGATCTCCTGTCCTCCTACGAAAAAGGAGGCCATCAGGGCCGTGACGGTGACCCGGCTCCCCATTCCGACGATGGGAAATTCAGTAAGCCCGGGAGTGGCCAGCCCGGTGGATACCAGGATCAGCCCCATCAGCAAACCGAAAACCACAATAATGAGGATGGGGGAGTACCGTGTGCCTGCCACGAAGGTGCGGGCCACCAGCACCATGCTGATCACCATGAGGAAAGTCAGCCAGAATTGATTCAGAATGTGAACGCTGGATAGTTGTTCCGAAATAGCTTCCATAGAAGAGAGAATGTAAGATGGTTGTATTGGTTAAGATTGGGTTGCAAAAATACAAACTTCATCTTACATAGCCCGGAAAAACTTACAACCCTTCCCGGGTAGGGCCATCCCGGCCTGATGTGGCATGTTACTAAGACTGGTGTGGCATGTTCCTGTGATTAATGGGCCATGTCCTCGCCGGTGACAGGGATCTTGATCTCATAGGTTTTGCCCGAGCTGTTGGGCAGCTCGTAGCGCCTGAGCCAGGGATTCAATTCGCGAAGGTCCTTGTAGGTAATATCGTGGGCAAAGGCGAAATCAACCAGGTCGTTGATGGTGGTGTCTACCTCTGCGATGGTGTATTCCGGTTTCGGGTACAGATCTTCCTCCCTGAAATGAAAGCCTGAGGCAGCCGGTTCCGACATGATGGTTTTCACCGCCAGGATGCGGAACATATAACGGGCGGTTTCTTCGTTCAGGTGGAGGTCATAGTAGGTGTCGACCCGCTGATTTTCCATAATGCGCCTGAGCCTTGCATTGCCGATATTGTAGGCTGCGGCTGCCAGGGTCCAGGTGCCGAATCTTTCTTTTGCGTCAAGCAGGTATTCGCAGGCGGCAGCGGTGGATTTTTCCACATGGTAACGTTCATCCACGTAGTTGTTCACCTCCAGCCCCAAATCGCGTGCCGTACCCTGGAGGATCTGCCAGAAACCTGTGGCCCCGGCGGGGGATACCGCGTTCATCAGGCTGCTCTCGATCACGGCCAGGTATTTGAAGTCATCCGGCACCCCGTAATCTGCCAGTATGGGTTCTATAACGGGAAACCAGCGGTGGGCACGCTTGAAAAACAGCATGGTGGAGGATTGCCAGTAAGTGTTTACCAGCAACTCGCGGTCGAATCGTTCCCTGACCTCAAACTGTTCGATGGGTACATTTTCACCGGCAAATTCAGGATTTTCGGGATGCGCAAGGGCGTAAATGCCATATTGCTCCAGGAAGCCTTCATTGTAAGACCTTTCAGACTCCTCTGCTGAACGGGAAAATGTCAGCAGGAAAATGAGGGCCATCCCTGCCAGGGAAAGCAGCATAAAAAAACCGGAACGACGAAACATAAAAGCGGGTATAAAAACGAATGAGTAACCTTTGCATCTCTTTATTGATGCTATATGCAAAGGTAATTATAAATAAAATTGCCTGCATCCTGCCCGGTAAAATTTTGGCAAAACGACATGGGGTTTATATGAATGATGGATAATATCCGATATGGTGGATTCCTTTTGATACATTTTACTCAGTGGGCAGGTGTATTTTTTGGATTCGCAGGGCAGAAAATCTTTATAAGGTATGCGGATTGATGAATTTTTGTAGTTTTGTAACCACTGAATAATTAATCGTTTAACGTAAAGGGAAAATATATGAATATCGAAGAATTAAAAGCAAAGCGGAACATTCTCAAGGAGGTGAATTACAAAAAGACGCCTTTGAAAAAAGGATATACGGACAAGATCCTGTATATAAATGTTGGCAACAATGAGGTCAATGAAAAGGATGTTCCTGAACAGGTGAAAGAGAAGTTTGTGGGTGGTAAAGGCTATGGGCTTCGTTTGCTCTGGGATGCAACCACGCCAAAGACCAAATGGAACGATCCGGAAAATGAGATCATTATTTCTCCCGGTCCGATTGCAGGTATCACCCAGTATGCCGGTGCCGGTAAATCGCTGGTCGTGTCACTTTCTCCGCAGACCGATTCTGTCATGGACTCGAACGTGGGTGGATATTTCGGCCCTTTCCTGAAGTTATCAGGTTATGATGCGCTGGAGTTGCAGGGCAAGGCTGAAAAGGATGTGATTATTTATATTGATGCCAAAGAGCAGAAGATCGAAATATTTGAAGATCCCGGTTTGTCAGCCGACTCCCATATCCTGGGGGAGGAGCTTACCGAGATGTTTGCCGATGATGAGAAAGATGCCAAAAATATCGGTATCGTTTCTTCAGGTGCTGCGGCCGAGCATTCGCTGATCGGCATGCTCAATTTTACTTTTTATGATGTGAAGCGTAAGAAGATCCGCCTGAAGCAGGCCGGTCGTGGCGGTATCGGTACCGTGATGCGTGACAAAAAGATCAAGGCCATCGTGTCCCGCGTGGAAGGCGTGACCGGCAACATGAACAATGTGGATGACCTGGAGAAGATCAAGGAGCGCGGTCGTCGTTTCAATCGTGAGATGCGTGAGCTGGATGACCATCAGTGCCAGATGCGCAAAAAAGGTACGGCGAATATTGTCAACGTGATGAATGACTATGACCTGCTTCCGGTGCATAACTTCAAGTACGGCAGCCATGACGACGGGCTGAAGATCCACTCGGATATCTTCCGGGACAAATACTTTACCCAGAATGTGCCCGATGGCTGCTGGATCGGCTGTACCATGTCATGTGCCAAAGGGGTGGATGACTTTCCACTGAAAACCGGACCCTACAAAAACGACAAGGTAATCGTTGACGGGCCTGAATATGAGAACGCGGCCGGTCTGGGTGCCAACCTGGGCATCTTCGATCCCGAATATATTATTGAGGCCAACTTCTATTGTGATACTTATGGTATCTGCACCATCACGTGGGGTACGATCGTGGCCTTTATCATGGAATGTTACGAGAATGGCATCCTGAATAAGGAGCGTACCGGCGGTCTTGACCTGAATTTCGGCAACAAGGAGGATTCGATGGAGCTGCTGCACCAGCTTGCCAGGGGCGAAGGCTTTGGCAAGGTAGCCGGCCTGGGTGTCCGCAAGATGAAGGAAATGTTCATCGAGAAGGGTTGGGGCGATCCCAAATTCCTCAACGACATTGCCATGGAGAACAAAGGGCTGGAATATTCCCAGTATGTGTCCAAGGAGTCACTGGCACAGCAGGGCGGTTACGCCATGACCAACAAAGGTCCGCAGCACGATGAGGCCTGGCTGATCTTTATTGATATGGTGAATAATCAGCTTCCCAGCTTTGAAGACAAGGCAGAGGCATTGCATTATATGCCGATGTTCCGTACGTGGTTTGGTCTCCAGGGCCTTTGCAAGCTTTGCTGGAACGATGTGGTTCCCGAGAGCAACGCAGATGCCGAGGAGCCCCATAAGATCCCTGAGCACGTAGACAACTATGTGGCCATTTACAAAGGAGTCACCGGAAAGCCTTTCGACAAGGAAGAAATGATCCGGCAGAGTGAGCGGGTGTATAACTTCCAGCGCGTGTTCAACCTCCGTCGCGGATTTGGCAAGCGGATCCATGATGCCCAGCCCTATCGTGCTGCAGGCCCTGTGACCGTTGAGGAATATGAGTCCCGTGCCGACCGTTACGACAAACAGCTGAAGGAAGAGGCCGGGTTTGATCCCGCCGGAAAATCTGTGGAAGAGAAACTGGCTGCCATGCGTAAATACCGTGAACAGCGCTATGAAAGCCTGGTGGATGCGGTATATAAGCGCCGTGGCTGGACCATGGACGGCATTCCGACCATTG
>PWHO01000043.1 GCA_003555385.1 Bacteroidales bacterium | reverse complement strand
TTTGCTCAACTTGAGCACTTCCATACAGGTAAGGAAAAAATACGTACATTTGTTTACTTTAAATGGTTGATCTCCGCTAATACCTTTGTTTATGGATATTTCCGTGGTTATACCCCTGTATAATGAGGAGGAATCTCTCTCGGAACTGGTTGACTGGATAGGCCGTGTCATGAAGGCCAATGCCCTCTCTTACGAGGTCTTGCTGATTGATGATGGCAGCAGGGACAATTCCTGGGAAATAATCCGGAAACTCTCGGAGTCCGGTCCGGTGGTGCAAGGCATCCGGTTTCGCAGGAATCATGGCAAGGCGGCCGCACTGAATGTGGGTTTCCGTCATGCAAAAGGGGATGTGGTGATCACCATGGATGCCGACTTGCAGGACAGCCCGGAGGAAATTCCTGAATTGTACCGTATGATTGCAAAGGAAGGGTATGACCTGGTAAGTGGCTGGAAGAAAAACCGGAAAGATCCGCTTTCAAAAACCATTCCCACCAGGCTGTTCAATCGCCCCACCCGGATGATGTCGGGTATCCGTCTGCATGATTTTAATTGCGGGCTCAAAGCTTACGACCGCAAAGTGGTTCAGTCCATAGAAGTATATGGTGAGATGCACCGCTACATTCCTGTACTCGCCAAACAGGCAGGGTTCGAACGTATCGGTGAAAAAGTAGTAAAGCACCAGGCCAGGAAATACGGATCCACCAAATACGGCCTGGAGCGGTTTATGAATGGTTTCCTTGACCTGCTTACCATTAGCTTCATGACCCGTTTCGGGAAAAAGCCCATGCACCTGTTCGGGTTGCTGGGGACCTTTCTGTTTCTTATCGGCCTGGTCATTGCCGGCTACCTGGCTTACGGAAGGATATTTCTTTCCATTTACCACATGACTGAAAGACCCCTTTTTTATTTTGGTCTTCTGGCCATGATCCTTGGTACCTTGCTTTTTCTTGCCGGATTCCTGGGCGAGCTGATCTCCCGCAATGCCCCCGACAGAAACAAATACTTCATTGAAGAGCGAACCGGCCATTGTGCCGATAATCAATAAGGTATCCTATGTCTAAAGTGGTGATCCTGGGTTCGGCATATCCCCTTCGCGGAGGAGGGCTTGCGACATTTAACGAAAGACTGGCCAGGGAATTCATGGACCAGGGGCATGAGGTGATCATTTACACCTTTTCCCTGCAGTATCCGGGAATTTTGTTCCCGGGAAAAACCCAGTATTCAGAGGAGGATCCGCCTGACGACCTTGATATTCGGGTAAAAGTCAACAGTATCAACCCCCTGAACTGGATCAAAGCAGGCAGGGAATTGAAAAAGCTCAGGCCGGACCTGTTGGTGATCAGGTACTGGCTGCCGTTTATGGCCCCGTGCCTGGGAAGTATTGCAGGAATTACCCGAAAAAATAAACATACCCGGGTGGTAGCCATCACCGACAATATATTGCCTCATGAGAAACGGCCCGGTGATACTTTACTCACCAGGTATTTCCTGAAAAAAATACATGGGTTTGTGTCAATGACTGACGCAGTGGCCAGTGATCTGATGAAATTCGGGATTGACAAATCGCGTGTTGCATTGTGTCCGCACCCGCTTTACGATAATTTCGGGAAAGGGGTGACCAGGGAGGCTGCCCGGAAAGAACTTGGGATTGACGCTGTGCAAAACCTGGTGCTGTTTTTTGGATTTATACGAGATTACAAAGGGCTTGATCTTTTACTGGAAGCTTTTGCCAGGGAAGAGGTAAGGGCGTTGCCGGTAAAACTGCTGGTGGCCGGAGAATTTTACACCCGTCCGGAACCCTATCATGAGCTGGCTAAATCACTAAAAATTGATGACCGGGTGATCTGGCATACCCATTTTATCCCTAACAACCAGGTAAAGAACTATTTCTGTGCGGCAGACCTTGTGGCGCAGCCCTATAAAAGTGCCACCCAAAGCGGGGTGACCCAGATTGCCTACCATTTTGAAAAGCCCATGCTGGTCACCAATGTGGGCGGATTGCCGGAAATGGTGAGTGACGGGAAGGCAGGTTATGTAGTGGAACCTGAACCGAAGGCCATTGCCCGCTCTATCGCACAATTTGTAAATAAAAATGAAGCGAAAGCCCTGTCACATACATTAAAAGAAGAAAAGCAACGTTTTTCCTGGGAGAGGCTTGTAAAAGCCTTGTTTGAAGTCTCAGTTAAATAAAAATATAGCATGGAGGTTAAAAAACAGATCGAAAAGTCGATTGAACTGCAGCATAAGTTATTGTCGGATGAGGCCATGTTGGCAAGGATTGAAGACTGTATTGACCTTATTACAGAAACTTACAGGGCCGATGGCAAAGTGTTGTTTTGCGGCAACGGGGGGAGTGCTGCGGATGCCCAGCATCTTTCGGCAGAGCTGAGTGGGTGCTTTTACATGGACCGTGATCCCTTGAACGCGGAAGCCCTGCATGTGAATTCATCATTTATGACTGCCACGGCCAATGACCAGTCTTTTGACAAAGTCTACAAACGCATGGTGGAGGCCACTGGAAAAAAAGGAGACGTGCTGGTGGCACTCTCCACCTCGGGAACTTCCTCCAATATTCTCAAAGCATTGAAGGCGGCCGGTGAACGGGGCATGAAGACCATCGGCATGACAGGATCCGACGGCCGCAGGATGGCTGAATATTGTGATGTGCTTATCCGGGTTCCGTCTGCGGATACCCCCCGGATTCAGGAAATGCACATGCTTATTGGTCATATTATCTGTGAGAACGTGGAATCCATTTTGTTCAGGAAATGAGTGAGTGGCATCGACGAATCAAGCAGGGCAACTGGTCTTTGTTCCTGGATCGCGACGGAGTGTTGAATGAACGTCCGGGGGATGGGTATGTGCTGAATCCTGCGCAATTCCAATGGTCGGACGGCAGCCTGGAGGCCGTGGTCGATTTACGGGGAATTTTTGAACACATTGTGGTGGTGACCAATCAGCAGGGTGTGGGAAAAGGATTGATGCAAATGCCGGACCTGGAAGAGATCAATATGCGAATGCTTGCTGAGATCAAGGAGGCAGGCGGACATGTGGACGGAATTTATTCAGCCACAGGCTTGCGTTTGTCTGACAGTTTTCGGCGTAAACCCGGGCCCGGCATGGCACTGGAAGCCGCCAGGGATTTCCCCGGGATCTGTTTTTCCCGCAGCATTATGGCGGGGGATACCTTTTCGGATATGTTGTTCGGGTTCCGGCTCGGAATGGTGACCGTAATGATCGGACCAGGGAATGTCCCGGCCGCCTGTCATCATTTGGTGGATTTTCGTTTTGCCAGCCTGTGGGATTTTACTACTTTTATGGTAAAGGGTATCCGAAATTCCTGAATAGTAATCACACCGGAATAACAAATCAATGAGTAAAGGAAAAGTATTAATGGCCATGAGTGGCGGACTGGACAGCAGTGTAGCTGCCATGATGCTGATCAGGGAAGGGTATGAGCTCGTAGGAATTACCATGAAAACATGGGAGTTTGCGGAGTCCTCTGCCAGCGGAAAGGAAACCGGGTGTTGCAGTCTCGACTCCATCCATGATGCCCGGCATCTTGCGGTCAGCCTGGGGTTCCCCCACTATGTGCTGGATATACGGGACGAGTTCAATCACTATATTGTGGATGACTTTGTGGATCAATACCTGAAGGGACGGACTCCGAATCCCTGCGTGCTTTGCAATACTTTCATCAAGTGGGAGGCCCTTCTCAAAAGGGCAGACCAGCTGGGATGTGAATATATCGCCACCGGGCACTATGCCCGCATCCGGGAAGAAAACGGCCGGAAGGTTCTCTATAAGGGAGCTGATGCTGATAAAGACCAGAGTTATGTGTTGTGGGGGTTGTCTCAGGAGTTTCTGCGAAGAACGATTTTCCCCCTGGGTGAATACACCAAACCGCAAATCAGGGAAATGGCCAGGGAAGCCGGTTTTGAAGAGATCGCCGGCAAACGGGAAAGTTATGAGATCTGTTTCATTCCGGACAATGACTATCGCGGTTTTCTGAAAAGGAGGGTACCTGAGCTGGAAACACAGACCAAAGACGGCACCTTTGTGGATAAGGAAGGCAAAGTACTTGGTAAGCACCAGGGCTTTCCGTTTTATACCATCGGTCAGCGCAAGGGATTGAATGTGGCGGTGGGAGAACCCTTGTATGTGACCCGCATAATTCCGGAAACCAA
>PWHO01000127.1 GCA_003555385.1 Bacteroidales bacterium | reverse complement strand
AGCATTAGCAAGCATGTGCCTGGTCAGAAAGTGCAGGTTGCGAGGCTTGCGAAGCCGCCAAAAGCGGAGTTTACTTTTCGTAAATGAGCATTTTGGCGGCGAGCATAACGAAGCAAACGGTACTTTATGGACAGACTCTAATTAAAGATAGTGACCGATCAAAAAATGATTTATTGGCTCAAGTTGAGCAGGTAATGGATTATTTTTTTTAGATTTTAACTGTAAATTTAAATTACGGAAATTATTAATTTTGCACAATGCAACCCCTTATATTTGCACAATAAATAGTCTTAATTTTGCACAATAAGAAATAATATATATTTTTGCACTGAAATTATATAGTTAATTATGAGCTACATAAAAAGAATAATAGAAGAAGATTTTTTAGAGAAATTGGCTGTATCGGGTGCAGTGCTTATTAAAGGACCAAAATCTTGTGGAAAAACATCAACATCTAAACAATATGCAAAAAGTGTTTTAGAAATGGATAGGGACAAACAGGTTCCTATTATAATGGCAACAAATCCCCAACTTTTATTGGTTGGAGACACACCGAGATTAATTGATGAATGGCAAGAACAACCCGAAATATGGAATTATGTCAGACATGAAGTTGACGACCGCAATGCTAAAGGACAATTTATTCTTACGGGTTCAGCTAACCCAAATGATGACATCAAACTGCATAGCGGCGCAGGGCGTTTTACAGTTGTGCAAATGGACACAATGACATGGCAGGAATTAGGTCATTCTACCGGAATAGTAAAGATTTCGGATTTACTTAAAGGTTTTTTTCCAGACTTTTACGATTCCGGGATTTCGCTTGATTTCATTATAGATAAAATGTTGATAGGCGGGTGGCCTACTTTATTAAATGAAAGTGCCAAAAATGCCCTCAAAATGAACAGCGGATATATTGATTTATTATGTGAAGTAGATATGAGCAGGGTTTCGGGAGTTAAACGCAACCCAATAAAAGTGCGAAGCTTATTACGTTCAATTGCAAGGAACACAGCAACACTGGTTGATAATAAAACATTAGAGCAAGATGCAAAAATTTCTGATAGAAATGAATTATCGAGAAATACAATATCAGAATATCTTGATGCACTGTCTCGATTAATGATTTTGTATGAGCAACCTGCTTTCAATCCGCATATTCGATCATCGGCATCGTTGCGCAAATCACCCAAAAGACATTTGTGCGACACATCCTTGGCAGTTGCAGCACTGGGCTTAAATAAAGAATCTTTAGTAAAAGATATGAAATATACAGGTTTTTTATTTGAGTCATTGGCAACACACGAGTTAAATGTGTATGCCAAAGCAAATGACGCAAACGTATTTCATTATAATGACTCATATGGTTTGGAAGTTGACGCTATTGTACAAAAACGTAATGGAGATTATGCTGTTTTTGAGATAAAGCTTGGTGTAGGATTTATCGACGAAGCAGTTGAAAATCTAAAAAAATTTGAAAGAAACATAAATACTGCAAAAATGGATCTGCCGAAATCATTAAACATTATTACCGGAACTGGAATGAGCCATCGGCGACCAGACGGTATAAATGTGATTACATTGGCTTCATTGGGGAAATAATAATAATTATAAACCTAAAATGTACAAAGAAGAATTATAGTTGAACCTGGGTTTGTTTTTAACCCACATTGCAACTATCCATCTGCAACATATTGATTTAGTGTTTTTTCATTTTTAAAATTTTTGTCAGGGTGCCACACAAATTTTCGTCTTGGCAGAATCATTTTCTGATAACCTAAGGTCTCAAAAATCTGTTCTACCTTTTTGTTGGGCTCACTGCATTGGTTAATTTTAAACAATTCAAACCCTGTTGTTGAAATTATTGCAGAAGGAAGCTATGATAGTATAATTAAAGTTGAAAACATACAATTGTTTGAAAAAATAAATTATTACCCGCTAAGTTTTTTCTTCATTAGTTTTACCACTGGTTTTAATTTTTTATGATTGAAAGATTGAAATTTTATGAATTGTTTAATTTATTATCTTTGTATGGAAGGAGTTTAGCAACTATATATAAAAACAAGAATTTAATTCGGATGAAACCCTCATCAACTAAACGTTGATAAAAGTAAATTTATAAAGCATGAGGGTTCCATGGATTAAGAACTTGTATAAGGAAGTTGTTATAAGTGAAGAAGTTAAAGCAGAGTTTAAAGATTTTCTGCCGGAATGGATAAAAATTCTTCAAGTACAAAACAAACAAAAACAATCGGAAATAGAAAAAATACTTGATAAAGGAGAAGCCAATGATACCCTCAATAGTTTAATAAGAAACGGATTTAGGTTGTCAAACGATCTATTGATTAAACTTATAAATCAATATGGAAAAAAATAATATTTTGTTATAAAATATGTACCCGGAAGCTTCCAGTTCTTCGAAGCTGGAAGTTCCTCGCGTCCGGAGGAACTGGAAGCTCCGGAGGAGTTTCCAGCCTCCGGTATAGAATCACCAAACCCCCTGTTAACTGCCGGCCATCCCGCACCCCCTAACCCCCTGAAAGGGGGGACTGCCGGCACACGTAGCTGATGGAGAGTTGTTGTAGTTATAATAAAAGGAAAATTTTTAAAGTTTAAATCAAAACTGTAAAAACCCCACCAGTTCCCCCTCTTAGGGGGTTAGGGGGTATTTGCTTCACAACAAAGGTGCTTGACAAGCCTATGCGGTTAACTGTAGCGGGATAAAGAATTATTTTTCTTTTGGTAATAATACAATTGCGTAGCAACAAAAAAAATATTAACCGTAAATCTGCTTTCAATTAGAAATTTGTGAGCATTTTTTGAAACAAGCTAAAAATTCATTATTTTTGTATTAAACCATACAAGAAAAAACATGAGTGATGTATTGCTTAAATACAAGTTGTTAAATAAGTCTGCAAGGCAAGAGGTGAATGATTTTCTGGATTTTTTGTTAAGTAAACAAAAAACCGAAAAAAATAAACCTGTTACCGCATACAAAAAAAAGATACTAAATGTATCTACCTGGTCTGAATCCGACTTGAATGTTTTTAAAGAGAGTGATAAAATGTTTAATAATTGGAGAGTTCAGGAATGGTAATTGATACATCTGTTTTTATTGAGTTTTTGAGAGCAAAAGACAAAACAAAAACTATATTATATTCTATTGCGGAAAACAAACAACTATTTATATCATCGATAACAATATATGAGTTATATATGGGGGCAACAACTCATGAAAAGCAAAATGATATAATAAAACTTACCGGGGATTTACCGGTACTTGTCTTTGATGAAATTGCTGCAAAGAAGGCTGCCGAAATTTATCATGATCTAAGACTTAAAAACAAAATGATTGGGTTTAGAGATATTTTCATTGGAGCAACATGCCTGGTTTATGATATGCCTGTAAAAACAATCAATAAGAATGATTTTGAACGGATTGATGGTTTAAATATTGAATAAACCTCAGCCTTTGCCTTAAAAGCCCGCAGAGGGTTTTCAAGCCTCCGATATAGCACCAACCATTCAGAATGGCACTAGATTTACCGGAGCTTTTAAGCAGCCGGTTTTAAGTTAATAACTTCAATTTCAACTCCCTTTTTAATTGTTTTTGAAGCTTTTTCCAGCAACATATTAGTTGTTTTGGTTGTCAGGTAAAAGTCGCCACAGTTTTTGCAAACCAATGCAGGCACATTTTTGAATACAATAATTACATTATTACGTTCTAAGGTAAATGTAGCCAAACCATTTTCTGTTTCTTCAACTTTACAAATCACAAATTCCATAGTTATTACGGTCTTATTTACGCTTTACCTTTAACTGCCTTAAGAAATCTGACACCCAATCCTGGTTGTTTTTCATTATACCAGTCTATACTTCTTCCTTAACGTCATCCCATAAAATACTGCTAAGTTGTAACTTTTCTTCTGTTGAAAGTTGCTGTACAACTTTTTTGATCTGCTTAAAGCTTAAGGGTACTTTAAGTTCGACTTTTTGTGAGTGCATGTTTTATTGATATTATAATTCAAAAATTTATAAAAAATAAGTAAAACTATATAATAAAGAAATATAATACCTAAATTTCTAAATTGAAATTTACAAATAACAATAATCAAAACTCAAAAAATAACCAATTTTCAAAGATTCAATATCCAAAACAGATTTTTAAAAATATCATCTATGAAATGAAAAAATGGAATTATCTGTTTTGAATTTAGT
>PWHO01000140.1 GCA_003555385.1 Bacteroidales bacterium | reverse complement strand
CTGATCGCAGCGGCCATCATTCCCTCAAACGGCGTATTGCGCGCTGAAGACGGCAGCCTGAACCCGTTCTATGATTCCATCGTGCCGCTGATGTTTATCCTTTTCTTCCTGGCTGGCCTGGTATACGGTGTAAAAGCCGGGACCATCAAGGGCGACAAGGACATTTCAAAAATGACTTCAGAAGCCATGGGCACCATGGGCGGATATATTGTCCTGGCCTTTGTGGCCGCTCACCTGGTACAGTTCTTCATCTGGTCGAACCTTGGATCCATTATGGCGATATCAGGCGCTTCCGGGCTTCAGAGCATCGGATTTACAGGGATCCCCCTGCTGGTTGCATTCATTTTGGTGTCTTCCTTCATTAACCTGATTATCGGAAGTGCCTCGGCCAAATGGGCTATTTTGGCTCCCATTTTTGTGCCCATGCTGATGCTGATGGGTTTCTCCCCGGAAACAACACAGGCTGCTTACAGGATCGGTGACTCCTACTCCAATATCCTGACTCCGCTGTTGCCGTACTTCCCGCTTGTGATTGTTTTTGCGCAGAAATATGCCAAGAATATCGGTATTGGTACGATCATTTCGGTGATGCTTCCTTATGCGATCGCATTTATGATCGTCAGGATCCCCATGTTCATTGCCTGGTTGATGCTGAATATCCCGCTGGGTATTGAAGGACCGATCTATTATCCATAATACTTATCAGGATTGCTGATGAATCAAGCCCCGGCCCATGTCGGGGCTTTTTTTTATTTTTGTATATGACCCGCGATGATCAGCAGTCACACTGGAGGTGGCGTAACGATGTGATCGAGGCCATTGCCCGCAGGATGGACATGGCCGGGTTCGGTGTAAAGGCACTCTACCTGATCGGCAGTGTGAAGACCGGTCAGGCCGGGCCGTGTTCCGACATCGATCTGCTTGCGCATTGTGTCAATGACAAGCAAAAGCAGGAATTGCTCACCGCCTGGTGCGACGGAAGCGGGCACAGCCTGTCGGTGATCAATGAGGCAAAAACAGGGTTTTCGGTTAAAGGCAGCCTGATCGACCTGCACATTATTACTGATGCAGATATTGAAAAAGGGTCACCGTTTGCGGCCATGCTTGAATCGGTTGATAATCCGGCAAGATTGTTAAGGAAATGCGAGGAACAATGAATGACCTGTATTTTTTTGTGTCTGATTTGCATGGCCACGTTTCCCGTTTCGAAAAGCTTTTCGCTCAGATCGGGAGCAAGCGGCCCCGGGCCGTATTTCTCGGTGGCGATCTGCTGCCTGCATCCCTTCAGTACAGGGCTGGTAAAAAAACTTTCCCTGTGGATTTTGTGAACGGCTTTCTGGCGCCTTCTTTTCAGGCGTTGAAACGGCACCTTGGCAGTGACTATCCTGAGGTGTTTCTTATCCTGGGGAATGATGATCCCAGGAGTGAGGAAGCTTCCTTTCTGAAACACGAAGAGGATGACATCTGGCACTATATGCACATGAAAAAAAGGAAACTTGACCATTTTACCGTATACGGATATTCCATGGTTCCTCCGACCCCTTTTCTGTTGAAAGACTGGGAAAGATATGATGTGTCGGCTTATGTGGATCCGGGATGTGTGCATCCGGACGAAGGCTACAGAACGGTTCCGCCAGACGCAGACATCGCGTTTTCCACCATTAAAAAAGACCTGGAGGTGCTCGTCGGGGATGATGATTTGTCTGACGCCTTATTTTTATTTCACGCCCCTCCGTATGATTCATACCTTGACCGCGCCGGCCTTGACGGGGTGAAGGTGGATCATGTGCCTGTGGATATTCATGTGGGCAGCATTGCCATTAAGGAGTTTATCCTCGACCGCAAACCGCTTCTTACCATGCATGGCCACATTCATGAGTCGCACCGGATCACAGGTAACTGGAAGCAAAAAATTCTGGGAACGGTTGCCTGCTCAGCTGCCTGTGAGGGGCCGGGGCTCGCGCTTGTGGAGTTTACCCGCAAGTGTAAGATGAGTGCAACGCGAACCATCCTTTAAAAAAATGAGTTATGCAAAAAGAAAAGATCACCCGGAACTATCTCAATATCTGCAAACTGATCCACAGACGCCGCCTTGCCGATGCAATCGTGCTGTTGCGGCAGCTGGCCGGTGAAAGTGGGAAAGAATACATTACCAAAGAACTGGAAGAGCTGACGGCTACTTATGCCCGTCTTCTCAAACACGCTGTTTCGGGGGTCGACGACCCCGAACGTGATCAGGTGTACAATTACCTGATGCGGGCACTGCTGGAAATGGCGGACAGTTTACGGGAAATGCTCATGTTGCAGGCTGGTACAGCGCACACCTACCAGATGAAAAAAGCCCTCGCCGGGGAGCAATTGCCGGAGCGTTCGGAAGCCATGCATATTCTGGAGAGTCTGAGTTTTGACGGGGAGTTGTCTTCATTGCTTAAAGATACACAAGTAGGAGAGTCCGGAAATAGGGAGGAAAGGGAAAGAACCCTTGAGGACATTTTTCAGGTGATCTGGCTGGCAGATAAATATACAGAGGAAGAGATCCGATTGTTGAAATCCGTCTGTGATTCGGAGTTGCTTCCCTGGCACGATAAATCTTTGGTGGTAAGTGCGTTATCTCTCAGTTTGCTGCGTTATTTTGACGCAAATAAATTTGTTTTGCTCTTTCGTTTTGTGGAAAAGCAACAACCCTTTGTGCGTGAAAGGGCGATGACCGGCTTATTTATCAACAGCCTGAAATATAACGACCGTTTTCCTCTATACCCTGTGTTGAGGGAGAAGACCCGGGAGTTGAAATCCCTGCCAATGATGGAGCAGCACCTGGAGGCCATCCTTGTGCAGTTTATCAAATCCCGTGAAACGGAGAAAGTCAGGAAAAAATGGGAAGAGGAGATCCTTCCGGAAATCATGAAGATGCGTCCGAAGATTGAGCGGAAACTCGACCTGGATAATATTTTCTCTGATAACCCGGAGGAGGAAAAAAACCCGGACTGGGAGACCATGTTTGAAGATGCACCTGATCTTCTGGATAAATTGCAGGAGTTGACGGAAATGCAGATGGACGGAATGGATGTGTTTATCAGTGCCTTTTCGCGCCTGAAGCATTTTCCTTTTTTCAGGGGGGTGAGTAACTGGTTTGTGCCCTTTTATGCAGAGAATCCGGTTGTACAGCCCATGGTAAAGGATGCTGAAAAGGGCATTGACCTGACTCCGTTGCTTGAAAAACTGGAGCAGACTTATTTTATGTGCAATTCCGACAAGTACTCATTTTGCCTGAATTTGTCAATGGTGCCGGATCAGCAAAAATCCATGATGATGAATATGCTGAATACGGAAATGGAAAATATTTCAGAGCTGGAGAAGGACCAGAATATGCTTGACGGCATGGCCAGAAGCAAGAGTATCTATACCCAGTATTTTCAGGATTTGTATCGCTTCCATAAACTGCATCCGTGGCGCAGGGAGTTTGACGATATATTTGAACTGGACATGGACCTGCATGAAACCCATTTCATAAGGGATCTGCTTGCTGAGGCGAAAACCATCAGGAATATTGCCGAAGTTCTGTTTGATAAGGGATTTTATGAGGATGCACTGCGGGTGTTTTTGTCCATTCTCGAAAAAGACAAAAGCAACATAGAACTCTTTGAAAAAATCGCATTCTGTTATGAGAAATCCGGTGACTTTGAGAAAGCACTGGATTATTACCAGCGGGCCGATCTGATCGAAGCCGGCCGGCTTTGGATAATAAAAAAACTGGCTTTCTGCTGCAAATACCTGAACCGCTGGGAAGATGCCCTTAACTATTACCGGCAGGCGGAAACGCTTGACCCGGATAATCTGAAATTGCATGCGGATATCGGTCAGTGCCTGATACATCTCGAAAAGTACCAGGATGCACTTGACTGCTACTTTAAGGTAGAAGTGCTGGCCCCGGAAAATCATAAGATCCGCCGTCCGCTGGCCTGGTGTTCTTTTCTCCTCGGAAAGTTCGATACCGCCCGGGACTATCTTGAGCGTTTGCTTTCCGGGGAACAGGGAACCCACTACGACATGATGAACCTGGGGCATGTGCTCTGGTGTCAGGGTAATCCGGAAGAAGCATTCTCCCGCTACCTGAGCAGCATCCTGACATGGAAAAGCATCAGAGATTTTGAGATCTCATTCAATGAAGACCGGAAGCATTTGCTGGCTCACGGAATTCAGGAGATGGAACTGAACCTGATGATGGATCACCTGAAGCTGGAAGTCAGGGGTCGTAAAAACAGGGTGAACTGATTTTTTTTGATTTTTTTTTGATAACACGCAGCGTTCACTTCATTTTTTTCGTCTTCTTAGTAGAAGTCGCACGGAAAGAAAGGTTGATTGCGATCTCGTTGCGTTCTTTTTTTATTGAATGAATACAATGCCATTTATCGCTTCCCGGGGGTTTTAACCGGGTGTTTTTCTCCTTTTTTTATATATCGTTCTTTTTTTAGGTTTTGTATTGTCGTTTCAGGGGATACGGAAGTGGTCGCTACAAGCCTCGAAAGCTTCACCATCAATCGAGGAAACCCAATCATCACCATTAACCAACAACAACTAACCAGGCGGCCACTTCCCTGAAACGTTTTCCTTCGGCTTGTTTCCCTATATATACATGCAAAAAAACTCCCGTTTGAGCGACCATTAACCAGTCCTCAAACGGGTTGTTTTTTTTACAAGAGCCGGGGAAAGCCCGAAATATAGAAGATCGGGGAGATGAGTACCGGTTTTGATAAGACAGGATATTTCTTATCTTTGTTTTATTAAAACGCTTTAGGTGGATGTATTGAAAGAAATAATAAAGGGATGTTTGCAATCCCGGAAGGTGGACCAGTATCATCTTTACGCGATGTATTCACGTAAGATGTACGGGATCTGTCTTCGTTATGCTGCCAGTACGGATGAGGCGCAGGATATACTGCAGGAAGGCTTTATCAAGGTGTTTAAACACCTGTCTTCATATAGCGGGAAAGGGAGCCTTGAGGGATGGATCAAACGAATCTTTATCAATACCGCCATTGAAAAGTACAGGGAGCGGATTTATCATCTGTCTGTTGACGAAGTTGGTGATAATGGCGAATTTGTTAATGAAAATATGGGAGTTGAGGCCTTGAATGTAAGGGATATCCTGACAGTTGTGCAGCAATTGCCCGTTCAGTACAGGATGGTTTTCAACCTTTATGCCCTTGAAGGATACAGTCATAAAGAAATTGCAGAGGCCCTGGATATTTCCGAGTCTACGGCCCGCTCAAATTTAGCAAGGGCACGGCGGATTTTAAAACATAAACTGAATAAAGAGTTTGAAGTAATTCTTCAGGCAATTTAGGCGTTAAATTAATTAATAGTGGATCAGCAATATATAGACAGGAAGTTTCGCGAGAAACTGGATGGGCTGGAAGTGAACCCGCCGGTTGAGGCATGGTTGTCTATTTCTGAAGCCATCAGCAAGCCCTCGCGCAAGGGTGCCGTTCCGGTGTTCTTTCGCATGGCTGCCGCTGTTGCTGTGCTGGTTGTCAGTCTGTTTTCATTGAACTTTCTCTTTCTGAACAGGGCAGGGCAGGATGCTGAGCTTACTGACTGGTCTGTGCAGGATGCTCCCTTGTATGACCTGCCGCCCGGCCCCGGAGAGGAATCAGCTGAATCCCCGACAATCACAGATGACGCTGCTCCCGTTACTGCCACCCAGATCGGGCAGCCTTCACCGGCACGGGCATTTTTTTCCGATCCGGCCAGAATGATTTCCCGCGACAATGTCTATCTCCAAAGAACTGCTTTATCATTTCTGCCTCTCCGCGACCGTGGAGTCGTACCGACCGGGGATGCGTTTGAAGCATGGAATGAACCGATGAACGGGAGCACTGACCAGTTAATACTTGCTGCTGAGACGGATGGCATCAGGGGGAATAACAACCTCAGCTTCGGGGCACATTTTTCCCCTCAATACAATTACCGCATTTTGCGGGGTGTAAGTGATATGTCTTTCAGAGACATCCCTTTCCAGTCGCTGGAAGAGCGGATTATGACTTATTCTGTCGGGCTGAACACATTTATTGAGTTGTCTCCCCGCTGGACCCTTCAGGCTGGCGTCGGCTACATGAATATGGGGCAGTATGTAAAAGATATCGCGTCCTATCAGCACCCCTCACGTCTGCCCCTTTACAATTCCAATACAGGGCAGGTTAATCATCCGCAATCTATTATTACCTCCCAGGGGAATATCCGCCTGGCTGACCCGCACCTCTACTTCGCGGATAAACAGTCTTACCGGGTGCTGACCAATCGGCACGCCATGGAGGGTACCGACGTGCAGTCTCTCACAGAATCACAGGAGGGTGTCACGCAGGTTTTCCGCTTTGTGGAAGTTCCTGTGGTTTTCCGCTATGCCGTATTCAACGGGGATGTGGGGCTGAGGCTTAAGGGTGGTCTGGCTGCAAGCTACCTGCTGAATAATGATGTATTCCTGGGCCATGATGTGATGCAGAACCCCATCGGAAAAACAACCGGAATCAGGCAGTTCAATTTCTCTGCCGTCGGAGGCTTTGCCATGGATATCCCCCTTACCGGGAACCTGACTTTTCACCTGGAGCCGACAGGCCAGATTTTTATCAGCCCGATCGTGCGTGAAGGGGTAATGACAGGTCACGCTTACCCATACGGTTTCTCACTGCAGACCGGAATTTCTTACGGGTTCTGATTTAAGCTTCCAGGCGTTACTGCTTTCCTACCGGCATCAGGTAGAGTACCCTGTACTGATCTCCCAGCCGGAGTACCTCTTCCACTTCATCGTCGTCATACGCTCCGATCACGACTGTTCCAAGATCCAGGGCTGCTGCCTGAAGGTGGACGTTTTGGGAAGCGTGACCTATTTCATTGTGCACGTAGCGTATACCTCTTTCTCCATACCTTTCGGTGGTCCTTTCGAAGATTGCGGCAAAAACCAGCACAATTCCCCCGTCAAGGACCATTGACTGGCTGAGGCTTGCCTGGTAAATGGGCTCTGCAAGATCAGCTTCACGCATAAATTCAAGTTGATTCCCATCAGGATGGTAATGATACAGGCCTTTTTCTAACCCATCCACATTGCTGACCACAAGGAACATTTCAAGGGGAAAGGTCGCACCTGCCGACGGAGCGGTGCGGTATCCCCGTTCATTGGTGATGCCCTGGGCGGACCAAAGCAATTGTGATACTTCTGATGCCGTCATTGGTTCTTCTGTGTAGGAGCGAATTGAGCGCCTCAATGTCAGGGCTTCTTCAAGGCTCATTTGGCCATCAGTAACGGGTTCGGGAAGATCAATGGTTGCTCCGGGTTCAATGTTCATGGATTCACTGAAGTTTGGGGATTCATTACTTTTTGCTTCAGGGGTCAGACTTCTTGACCCCACTGTAAATGCAATGGCTGCAATAATCAACAGGGCGAAAATAACGGCAAAGGTTGAAATTTTCTTCATGGGAACTGGTTTTGGTTTTTCGTTTTGCACATCACTTTGCAGGCATCTCCGGTGGCTTGATTCTTAACTGGGGTGTTGCGTTAAAAGCCCTGCCGGTGTTGGCCATACCTGCGTATTTAAATATATTTGCACGGCTGGGTACGTGCCCGAAATATACAAAAAATCCGTTACCTTTGCCACCGGAAATCGGAGGAGGATAATGCGCCTGGCACTGCAGGGCGGCAATGCGGAACAAAATATGTTTGTTAACTTGTTTGCTATATGGATAAAATACATAAGCACCCCATACTGAATGTACAAGATCAAGAAAAAGTTTATTTTCAATACCAGGGCAAAACCGTAGAAGGCGAAAAAGGATTTACCATTGCAGCTGCATTACACAGGGCGGGCTTTCCGATCCACAGTCACAGTGTGAAGAACCGAAGCCGAAGCCTGGAGTGTGGCATCGGCAAATGCGGCGCCTGCGAGATGCTTGTCGACGGCGAGGTGAAGCGGATTTGTATTGCGCTTGCGGATGATGTGCAGACGGTGGCAGAAATTCCCCGGGATTATGTGGCTGAACCTTCTGTCTTTGTTAAAGCCGACGGGATTAATGTGTACAAGACCCGTGTGGTGATCGTTGGTGCCGGCCCCGCCGGTTTGGCCACCAGGGAATTGCTTAACGAACATGGCATCAGCAATATCGTTGTTGACAATAACGCAGAGATCGGCGGGCAGTTCAATATGCAGACCCACCAGTTCTTCTTTTTCGAGAAAGAGAAAAAATACGGTGGGATGCGCGGTTTTGAGATATCCAAAACCCTGGCAGGCGACAGTCATGACGGCATCATGCTTGACTGTACAGTGTGGGACATCTTTGAACCACATCGTGTGGCCGTAAAAAATCTCAAAACCCAGGAGATTTTTTACATTGACTGTGAGCATTTCGTGGTTGCCACCGGCGCTGTGCCATTTCTGCCAACTTTCCACAACGATGACATTCCGGGAGTGTACACTGCCGCAGTGATCCAGAAAATGATGAACACTGAACTCACCTTGCTGGGAAAAAATATTCTGACGGTGGGAGCAGGCAATATCGGATACCTGACCAGTTATCAGCTCACCCAGGCCGGGGCCCGCGTAAAAGCGATCGTTGAAGGCATGCCGCATGAAGGCGGTTTTCCTGTACAGGCCAACAGGGTGCGCAGACTTGGTATCCCTGTTATGCTTTCCCACATGATACTTGAGGCCCTTCCCAATAAAAACGGAGACGGGGTGGCGGGTGCCGTGGTGGCAGAGTCGGAGAACTTTAAGCCGGTACCCGGAACAGAAAAGGTGATCCGGGGCATTGATGCCATCAATATTTGTACGGGGCTGATCCCCGATGACACACTGCTGGAAAAAGGCAGGGAGATGTTCGGGCGTAAGTGTTACGGTGCAGGTGATGCCATCCGGATCGGTGAAGGAACCAGTGCTGTATTGCGGGGTAAGCAGGTAGCTTATGAAATACTGGAGAACATGAAGCAGCGGTTCACTTATGATGACTACCTGCTTGTGTCCAAAGAATACATTGATTCCCAGCAGCATCCGGTGCGTGTGCTCGATGAGCCGTTTATGCCGGATGAGGCAAGGATGGAAAAACCTTTTGTGGTCATCGACTGTCTGCACGGCTTTGCCTGCAATCCCTGTGCATTTGCCTGTAAATACGGCGCCATCACAAAATCGTCAACCAGTACCGCGCCGCATATTGATTTTGAAAAGTGCGTGGGATGCATGGACTGTGTATACCAGTGCCCTGGCCTGGCCATTTTTGGGTATAACCTGAAGAAAGGGATATTTTTCCTTCCCATTGAGTTTGATAAGGAAGAAGGAGAGGAAGTTTATCTTGTTGACAACAACGCCAATATTCTGGGAGAAGGGATAATCCAAAAGGTGTTGCGTAAAAAGAACCTGACCCATATTGCCCGGGTGAAAGCCGAGGGAATGACACAGGAGGAGCAGCTCAGGGTAAGAGGTTTTGTGGTGAAGAGAGAATATCCGGAACCGATGGATGTTCGGCCACACAAGGAAAAACTCGGTGGGGATATTTATATGTGTCATTGCGATGATGTGATCCTGGACGATGTGCTCAAAGTAATCGGTGACCGCAAATTCATCTCTGTGGATGAGGTGAAGCACACCACCCACCTTGGCATGGGGCCCTGTCGCGGTAAGCGATGCCTGCTGCGCCTGAGGCAAAACCTCAGACCCCTGGGGATTGAGCTGGTCGGCGGGTCTACACCGAGAGCACCCATGTCGAACCAGGTAACCATCGGTGAGATGTATCCTTCGCCGGTTCATGACAAGGTAAAAACCAATGCTGTAAGTAAACCGAGAAAGGTAATTGAAGTGCCGGCCCTGGTCGCCGGTGGCGGGATTGGCGGAAGTGCCCTGTTCCGCTTTCTTGCAGAGGAAAAATATAAGCCTGTACTGCTGAATTATGGATTTGGGTCCTCATGGAGAAACATTGCCGGTGGCCGTCCGGCGTTCAGTTTGCCCGAGCTGACAGACATTGCCAGGCACAATCTGGAGCTGTTTAAAGAGCTGGAGGAAAAAGGAGACACTGATTTCAGGCAGATCAACTACATTACTTTTGCCCATGACGAGGCCATGTATAAGGCCCTTGAAGATTCGATGAGCTGGCAGGATGCCCGCATGATCAGGCCCTCCGACTTCAGGAAGGAGATCTCCCCCTATTTCAATGATTCGAACGATAAGTACCTGGCCGCCCTGAAGACCAGCGAATGCTGGCAGGCCACTCCGGGCAAAGTGATCGAAACATTGCGTCAGCTGGGGATCAACAGCGGGGGAAAGGTCATGGAGAATTCCGAGTTGATCGATGTGCTCCGTGACGGGGACACTTACAAAGCCGTGGTACGCAGCCATGAGGGGGAATTTGTTGAATACCACACTCCATTATTTATCAATGCCCTTGGAGACAAGGGGGACCATTTTGCCCGGGGAATGGGTATTGAAACCGGTCTGTATCCTGTAAAGCATCAGGCTTTCATAACCCGCCGGCTGCCCATGCTTGGTATTGACGGGAACCCCATGAATATGCTGATCGACCGGCGCCGCTATAAGGGTTTTACCGCAGTTTACGGGCAACAGCTGGCAGATACCGGACAGATCATTGGATGTGCTTCACCTGAGGTTGAGCCTTATGAAACAGATAAAGATGTGAAAACCAACTCAAGAGATTTCTCGGAAATTATTTCAGAAGTGTTTGTGGACTGGATACCCGAGATCTCTGCCGTGGGTTTTCAGGCCCTGTGGGCCGGGTATTACGTTGAGCCGAAAATGATTATTGATGTGGAAAAGGGGCTTTTCCTTGGTTTACGCGGCCAGGGTTTCATGCTGGGGCAATACCTGGCCAAGCTCTACGTGGACTCCCTGGTGGGAAAAGAGGTCCCATCTTATTTTAAGCGCCTTAAGCTCGAAGGGGACGGACTGCTCGAGAAAGCATTCAAGTAATCCGGCCAAAAGCTTTTTTTTTCCGGACATTCATCTTATCTTTGCAAACTTTATTAAACAGGACAGGCAGTTGGAAGAACTGAAACCATATAACATTGAATTTGCGGGGCTTGCGCAAGGAACCCACCGGTTTACCTACAGAATCGGGGAGGAGTTCTTTGGCTGCTTTGAACATTCGGAGATCAATTTTGGCACGATATCACTTGACTTAACCATGGAAAAAGAAAGTGATATGCTGGTGATCGATTATGTTTTCAAAGGCCATGTGGAGCTTGATTGCGATATCTGCCTGAAACCATACCGTCAGCCTGTTGAACACGATCACCGGATGTATGTGAAATTTGGTAACGATTTTACGGAGCAGTCTGAAGATGTGATTGAAATTCCATCTGAGGCCAGGCATTTCGATATCGCACATTATGTGTATGAATACATCCACCTGAATCTTCCCATAAAACGTGTGCATGCCGGTGATGGTCAGGAGGGATCAGAATGCGACAAAGAGATGCTGGATAAGGTCGCCAGCCACTCTTTTGATCTGAAGACCGGCAACACCGTTGAATCCCTGGCCGCATCCTCACAGGAAGCCTTAAAGAAGCTTCGTTTTGATAAGAACAATTAGTTAACTGATTTAATATTTCATTGCTATGGCACATCCAAAAAGTAAAATTTCCAAAACCCGCAGGGATAAAAGACGCACGCACTACAAAGCCGTTGCACCCTCCCTGACTACCTGCTCCAATTGCGGAGCATCCAGGTTGATGCACAGGGTTTGTCCTGAATGTGGATTCTACAGGGGTCAGATGGCCGTCGAGAAAACTGCTGCTGTATAGCGAATCAATCCCAATTGCTGACTACCAACACCAATGCAATGAAGATCGGCTTCGATGTGATGGGGGGCGACTACGCACCCCGGGCAACCCTTTCGGGTGCGGTGCTGGCCCGCAAAGAATTGCCGGATACAGACCGTATTGTACTGGTCGGAGACCGGACAACTATCCTGGACGGATTGAAGGCTTTGGATGAGAATCCTGAAGCATTCGATATTGTTCATGCAGATGATGTCATTGAAATGGGGGAATCTCCCACAAGGTCTTTTTCGCAGAAGCCTGCTTCCAGCATTGCCCTAGGATTTAAACTCCTTAAAACCGGAAAGATAGATGCCTTCTCCAGTGCCGGGAATACCGGTGCCATGCTGGTTGGATCTGTTTACAGCGTCAATGCGGTGCAAGGAGTTATCCGCCCTGCCACCACAACGATCATCCCGAAAGAAAACGGAGGCGTAGGTGTATTGATTGATGTGGGCACCAATCCTGACACAAAACCTGATGTACTGTACCAGTTTGGCCTGCTGGGAGCCATTTACGCAAAGTATGTGTATAAGATTGATAACCCAAGGGTCGGCCTACTTAATATCGGGGAGGAAGAAGACAAGGGAAATCTGCTTACCCAATCCGCCTTCCGGCTGATGAAAGGAACGACGGACTATCACTTTGCCGGCAATGTGGAGGGGCGTGATTTTTTCAGGGATAAAGCCGATGTAATAGTCTGTGATGGATTTACCGGCAATGTGGTTTTGAAAAACATGGAGGCCATGTACCGGATGATTGTAAAACGGGGGCTCAGTGATGCATTTTTTGACCGCTTCAATTATGAACAATACGGTGGAACCCCTATTCTCGGGGTAAATGCCACGGTGCTCATCGGACATGGTATTTCCAATGATGTGGCCATCAAAAACATGATATTGCATTCCCGCGATGTCTTCCAGGCTGGAGTGACCGAACATATTCGTTCGGCCATGGACCAATATATCCAGGGTGATACGTTTTCCGGAGGGAAGTCTTAGTTGTATTCTAATATTGTTTTAAAATGACAGGAATTAAAGCAGCTATTACAGCTGTTCACGGGTATCTGCCTGAATACGTGCTTACTAACCAGGAGTTGGAGCAAATGGTAGACACTTCCGATGAATGGATCTCCACCCGTACCGGAATCAAGGAAAGAAGAATCTTAAAAGGGGAGGGCCTTGCTACTTCCGATATGGCTGCTGAAGCCGTGAAAGGCCTTTTGGAAAAACGCGGAATATCTCCTGACGATGTCGATTTGGTGGTCTGTTCAACTGTCACTCCGGACATGAAGTTTCCCGCTACTGCCAACCTGGTGAGCCACAAAGCAGGCATCAATAATGCTTTCAGCTATGACATGAACGCCGCTTGTTCAGGGTTTATTTATGCCCTTACCACTGCCGCCAGTTTTGTGGAAACCGGGAGATACAAAAAAGTTGTTGTGGTGGGAGCGGATAAGATGTCTTCCATTGTGGATTACACCGACAGGCAAACCTGTGTGATTTTTGGTGATGCGGCCTCTGCTGTCTTGCTTGAGCCCTCTGAAGAGAATGTGGGGTTGATGGATCATGCCTTCGGTACTGACGGTTCCGGCCATGTGCATCTGCACATGAAAGCGGGGGGATCCCTGAAGCCATCTTCCCATGAAACCGTGGATGCACGTGAGCATTATGTGTACCAGGAAGGTCAGCCGGTTTTTAAATTTGCCGTTACAAAAATGGCGGGAATTTCCAAAGAATTGATGGATAAAAACGACCTGAACGTTGATGACATTTCCTGGCTGGTGCCTCATCAGGCCAACATGCGCATTATTGAGGCCGCCGGAAGACGCCTGGGTATTCCGTCAGAAAAAGTGATGGTGAACATTCAGCGTTACGGAAATACCACCAATGCCACCATCCCGCTTTGTTTGTGGGATTATGAAAACCAGCTGAACAAAGGAGACAACCTGATACTTACCGCTTTCGGGGGCGGCTTTACCTGGGGTGCCGTCTGGGTGAAATGGGCTTATTAGGCGCTTGCCCGTTATTCCTTATTTTTACTGTCAATCATGATGGTCACCGGGCCATCGTTGGTCAATGATACCTGCATGTATGCTCCGAATTCTCCGGAGCAGGTTCTGCACCCGCTTTCTTCTTCGAGGGCTTTGATAAAGGCCTCATACATGGGGATGGCGTGATCCGGCTTTGCCGCCCTGATATAGGAAGGGCGATTGCCTTTTTTGGTGCTGGCATGCAACGTGAACTGACTGATCACCATTATTTCTCCGTTGACATCCTGTACGGATTTGTTCATGACCCCCTGTTCGTCATCGAATATCCTCAGCCGTGAAATTTTTCCCGCGAGCCATTCTATGTCTTCGCTTGTATCGGCATCCTCTATTCCCAGGAGGACCAGAATCCCCTTCCCGATAGCTGCCTTTTCTTCATCGTCAATTGTAACGGTAGCTTGTGCTGTTTTCTGAATAATCACTCGCATAAATCTGTGTATTTCAGGATTTCTTTCGTGTTTCTCCGCCAAGCAGCATATTCAGGTAATTTTCGTAACGCATGATGCTGATCTCCCCTTCGTTGACTGCTTCCTTGACACGGCAACCAGGTTCGTTCAGATGTGTGCAGTTGTCGAAGCGGCATTGATTGAAAAAATTCCGCATTTCAGGGAAGTAATGACACAACTCCCAAGCTTCAAAATCCACCAGGCCGAATTCTTTAATCCCCGGGGTGTCAATGATCGCTCCGGTATTGGAGAGGTGAAACATCTCCGCAAATGTGGTTGTATGACGCCCCTTTTTATGGGCTTTTGACACCGCCTGCACTTTCAGGTCGAGACCGGGTTCGATGGCGTTTATCAGTGCGGACTTGCCCACGCCCGAATGCCCGCCCAGCAGGGATATTTTGCCCCGGAGCAAATTACTGAACTGATCCAGGTTTACGGCCTCCGTAGCTGAGGTATGCAGGCAGTGATACCCCGCTTTTTCATAAACCTTCGTTAACTGATCCAGCTTCTCACTGGAAGGCGTGCCGGAAACCAGATCAAGCTTGTTGAAAACGATCACAGCCGGAATACTGTATGCCTCGCAGGTAACCAGGAAACGGTCAATGAACCCGGTGGATGTTCTGGGGTAGGCCAGGGTGGCAATGATTACTGCCTGGTCAATGTTTGCCGCAATGATGTGTGTTTGCCTGGAGAGCTTTGTGGCCTTCCTGATGATGTAATTTTTCCTTTCCAGGATGTCCTCTATCATGCCGACTCCTTCTTCCAGGTGCAGCCACACCCTGTCTCCGACAGCCACAGGGTTTGTTGATTTGGAGCCTGAGAGCTTAATGCGGCCCCTGAGGCGGCAGTCAAGACGCTGACCCTCCTCTGTCAATACTTTATACCAACTCCCTGTTGATTTGATTACAGTACCTTCCACGAAGTTCTTTCCTTAATTCTTTGCTGTTGCCGGCTGGTTGAATCTGTGATAAAATTACTAATTTCGTATAAATACACAATGTGATATGTCACTTCAGGCGGTTAATGTTACAAAGTTTTACGGGCAACAGAAGGCATTGGATGATTTAAGCTTTCAGGTCAGCCAGGGGGAAGTGGTGGCGCTGCTTGGCCCTAACGGGGCCGGGAAATCCACCATGATGAAGATCATTGCCTGTTATTTGCCGCAGTCGGCAGGCCAGGTCAGGGTGTGTGGATTTGATGTGGCAGAAGATCCCCGCAGCGTTAAAAAAAGGGTTGGTTACCTGCCCGAAAACAATCCGCTGTATAATGATATGTACGTGAAGGAATACCTGATGTTCGCGGCCGGGGTCAATCGCCTGGGGCGAAAAAGCAGATCGCGGGTGGATGAGATGATCGAACTGACAGGGTTGAAGGCGGAATATAAAAAAACCATTGGCACCTTGTCAAAGGGTTACCGGCAACGTGTCGGTCTGGCGCAGGCGCTGATCCATGACCCGGAAGTGCTGATCCTGGATGAGCCCACCTCGGGGCTGGATCCCAATCAGCTTGCAGAGATCCGTGAGCTGATCAGGGAAACCGGGAAGTTAAAAACAGTGATTCTTTCCACGCATATTATGCAGGAGGTCGAGGCTGTTTGCAATCGGGTGATGATCATTCACCAGGGCAGGATCATTGCCGATGCACCCACTTCCGAAGTGCGGATGCTCAATAAAGCAAGCCGGGTTATCCGGGCTGAATTTGACAAAGAGGTGAATTTGGAAAAGCTGAAGGGGATTGATGGGGTGATCGATGTGAGCAAAGAGCCCGGATCAGTTTACCGCATATTTGTCGGAGCAGCGGGTGACCTGCGTCCTGAAATTTTCAGGTTTGCAGTGGATAACGGGCTGGTGCTGTTATCGCTGGAACAGCAGGATCAGTCGCTGGAGGAGATCTTCAGGGAGTTGACCGTATAGGTGACAAGCCCATTTCTCTCCCGTTATTTACCTTGCCGTCTTAATAATATTCGTTTTTTCGGATGCAGTCAAGCACTTTGTCGGGCAGCAGGTAGCGTGGATCTTTGGCCGATGCCAGGTCTTGCCTGATGCTGGTGGATGAGATTTCCAGACGGGGAGCTTCTATGAGGGTCACATTGGGCCGGTCAAGAAAGGGAGAGGCCGGGTTGTCCGACCTTGGGTACACATAAATAGTCAGCAGCGATAAAATTTCCTCATAATTTTTCCACTGGTTGAATGCGTCCAGGTTGTCCGATCCGATGAGCAATACAAAATCTCTTTCCGGGTGGAGAGTCTTTAATTTATTCAGGGTATGGATGGTGTAGGAAGGCTTCTCCATGCTCAGCTCGATGTCGCATGCCCGGAATGCAGGGTTGTCTTCAACAGCTTTCCGCAGCAACTTAAACCGTCCCTCTTCACTGAGCATCTCTTCGCCGGTTTTGAAAGGATTCTGCGGGGACAGCACGAACCATACTTCCCGGATTCCTGTGTGCTGTACAAAGTGTTGTGCAATGATCAGGTGCCCGGTATGGACCGGGTTGAAAGACCCAAACAGTAAGCCCGTCATTGGTTTGGTCATGGTGATGCTTAAGGTTATTGATTATTGCGTATAAATGAATGGACCAGACCGGCGACTTCCGTCACAGCATCTTCCAGGTTGTCGTTCACCACCACCCGGTCAAAATCCTTTGCGAAAGACAGCTCCTGCCTGGCTTTTCCCAGTCTTTTCTCCAGGCTTTCAGGGGTCTCTGTGTTCCTGTTTACCAATCTTTTTCTGAGTTCCTCCACTGACGGAGGTTTGATGAAAATGGCCAATGCCCTTTCGGGGAAGCGCTTCTTGATGGTTAATGCACCGGCCACATCCACATCAAAAACCACATGCTTCCCTTCATCCCATATCCGTTCCACCTCACTGTGCAGTGTGCCATAGTAGCTGCCCGGGTAAACCTCCTCCCACTCGAGAAAGGCTCCTTCTTCAATTTTCAGGCGGAACGCTTCCGGGGAGAGGAAATAATAGTCTTTCCCCTCTGTTTCTCCGGGACGTTTCGGCCGGCTGCAGGCAGAAATGGAAAATGCAAGCTGAGGGGTATTTTTAAGGACTTCTTTAACAATACTTGTTTTGCCCGCTCCGGACGGGGCTGAAAAGATGATCAGTTTTCCTTGTGCAGCCATTACAAAATATTCATTAATTGCTCCTTGATCTTCTCCAGCTCATCCTTCATCTGGACGACATTCCGCTGGATGGCGGCATCATTGGCCTTGCTTCCGATGGTGTTGATCTCTCTGCCGATCTCCTGGGTGATGAATCCCAGTTTTTTCCCGGCCGAGATGTTTTCTGCCATGGTATCTGAAAAATAACCCAGATGCTGCTCAAGGCGTACCATCTCCTCTGTAATATCGAACTTTTCCAGGTAATAGATCAACTCCTGTTCGTAGCGGTTCGGGTCCGGGGTGGCCACATCTTT
>PWHO01000001.1 GCA_003555385.1 Bacteroidales bacterium | reverse complement strand
CCTCCACCAGGCGGACCTGTTGAAGAAGGTGTATCTGCAAACCATTTAGTTGCCGGATCAATTCGAAGCCACGGCTCAGCGCCATAGGCCCTCCAGTAACTACTATGCCCAAGCTGCTCACCAACAGGAGAGCTACGAGAATCAAAACGGTAAATTGCTAAAGAAGATCCAGCATGAGTAACTTTAGGAGGTGGAGTAATCGTACCTCCTTGAAACGTATAAACACCTTCTACAGCCAAACCACCCTCAGCCACAATTCCAGCAAAGCTAGTAGACCCACCCTGGGCAAGGGAAAATGGTCTTTGCGCGCGAGTAGTCCCAGGCGCACCCTGACCCACGTTTACAGTTAAAGCAGCTCCAGGAGATACACTAACCAGGGCTATCGCAGCTGTACCGGAGAAGCCACCTCGGGAGGCTCTACCGGACTCATAATACCCTGGCCCACCAGCTCCATGAAGCAGGGCAAGGACCAGAGAACTTTCGTCTGGAACATTATACACTCCACCTTCAAGAAACAACTGAGCTGCACCAAAGGAAGCTCCGCCACCAGGACCTCCAGTTATAATGTTTAACAACTCTGGCAACATACTGACTAAGGGTACATTATGATCCTCTGTGCCTACGTCTCGATATGCAGCCGTTCCCAATCCTTCTGGTGGCTCACCTATTCCATCAAGATATTTTGTTGACATCATTTAGCTCCTTAGTAATAAGTCCAGCAGACCCTCTGCGGGTTGGTTGGGTTGTTCCCCAGGTGAATTGCTCCCCTGTTGGGGCCAATCCGCAGAAACCCAGCAAGAATTGCAGCAGATAAAATCTCAAAGTAAGTGCTGCTATCCAATGCACGAATATCCGAGCCTTGTCCCGTTACATGGTCACTTGCAGCACGACCTCCGATGGTATGGTTATAAGACCTGCAACGAAACCCTGACAGGATTATAAACGGAACATTTGCAATCTTCCTAGCATCAAGGAGCTTGTTCATATGGTTTATTCGCATATCAGCTTGATCACACCCACAGGGGCATACAAATTCTTCTCGGCGAAAATACGGGGAATAGTCATCCCAATTTTGAACAATCATTATTAAGCACCCAGGTTAAGGTTTTGAACAGGAAAGGTTATCATCTCATGGGCTGGCAAATCTGTCCCGAAGTCCCCGTCATATGTGGCTTTTACCACCAGATGGCGCCGTACAAAAGATCTATGGGCTTCCCCGGAGGAAATTGCCAAATCAGCTCCAGACAACAGAATGTAGTTATCCAGCCCAAGTGAGCTAACCACCACGTCTTGGCGATTATTCACAATGTTTCCATCTTGATCCTGGAGGTCCCACACCAAGGTCTTTGGCATAACGACGCCTTCAACACTTTCATGCACTCCGATAACCTGAACTAGGAACAACAAAGACCCTAGTTCTTTACCCCACTTATGTGCTATATACATTATTTTGCTCCCTACCCAAAGGATGCAATCGGTTCTATGAACTCAAGCGTAAAGGTTTCTCCATCCGCCAGAGTGATCTCAGAGCCATAATCCCAATAACCCACCAGAGGGTTATCCTTCGGAGTTGTTGCAGCACTGTAAAGTACCACATACCTAAATGGCCCCACAGCTCCACCAGCTGCTGTGATAACCTTATCCTCCGCCGTGAGATCCCAGAGAGACGTTTCAGCGTTCCAGACCAGGTCATTCTCTACGTCTACCGGAGCATAGCCGTTTGTTTCTGCCAACAGCCCGGCGATGTCACCTAGGAGCTCATCTGTAGCTGAGTCAGGTTCTACGTCAGTTAAAGCTACCATCAGAGCATCCCCAGTCGTTTGGAGATCATGAACCTTAGTAAGAACGTCATTCCCAAAAACATCGAAAAATATAATCTGTGACATTATACAGCTCCTTACATTACCTTGATAAATATTCTTGGTGGCTTAGAAAGCGGATGCGCTTGCAAAGTGGACATAGTAACTTGGTTAGGGTAAAACCGAAACCTGCGAGATGACACACTTAGTTTATGCCCCTCCAAGATGGCAAATTCCACAGACCGAGGAACAAACCTAAACCGGGTTTTAGTAACCTGGAAATTATATGTCCCCCAGCGTAGTTCCGCCTCTCGGGGGTAGAACCTAAAATGAGTAGTTTGCACCCGGAGAAGCTTAGCATTAGAATAGGTTAGTTGTACATTTCCAGGAGTAAACCCAAACAAAGCAGATGCATCCACTTTGAGAGGGTAACCCTTAGAAAGGTTCACGCTCCTTGGGGTGAAGCTAAAATTGGTTTTTTGTACTGATAGTGTCATCATCTAATCCAGCCTGTTCATTTATGAACGGTACTAACTTGGTGCCGGAGCCTGGATAGGCTCAAGCAAAAGATCAATAGAACAAAAATTAACTGTGCCTACAAAAAGCGTGTAATTATCCAATCGGGCTTCATGATAATAAATGTTAGTCAATCCTGTTGTTTCATCAGCTGACAAGTGAAAAGAAAACACATTGTCTTCTCGAGTAATATCCTCACCTGTTTTTTCTAGTACAAGATCTCCTGTGCTTCGATCATACATAGCCCAGTAAATACTTGCGCCAGCGTGAAGAATAACCATCCGGGCCTGATAATCTAAGATAGTTATTCTTACATTTGTAGGATTTTCCTGATAAAGGTTTATAGGCTCATAGTGTACTAATGACCTGTTTTTTGATTCCCCAATAAAGCCATTTAAAACAAGTGTTCTCATGATCCAATCCTCACAGGGACAAATATAACCTCACCTACAAATAATGTATAGTCTTTTCCATCTGAGGTTCTGATAACACCTTCATGAGGATATTTCCCTGTCAGGGTTGTTGTATCCTCAGGGTAGATATTAATATAATAACGATCATCAATCACGTGCATATCATCTAGTGTCTTGGTAAGAAGAATATCTGTTTTAGTCTTGTTCCAAATAACCCATTTAAACACATCAACATCACTTGCCTTTAAGCTACGCCCCGGAGACTGCCAAATATCCACAACGACTTGAAACAAATCATGAGCGCATACCATAAAATTTTCATAGCGACAATTCCTTTTGCTTGTGTGAAGAAACCCATGGATGTTTACTCGTCGTAGTAAAGGGTCAATAAAATAGTTAAACAAAGAAAAGAAATAAACACTCTGTGCTTTGGCAGTAAGTACATTAACCTCGGATGTATAATCCAACGTTCCTAAATCAACAACCCAGGATAAATAAATAAACGTGTGTTCTGAAGCAATTAATTGACCTATATGGGCTTCAGGTTGCATAAACAACACAGGTGTTGCTTCAATCTCAGGCTCTGACTTAAACCCTGTTTGATTTTCACCCCATGTTGGCATCATACCCAAATTTCCTCTTGTGTAGATCGTGCCCAACTACGACGGATTGTGAGTAATAAAGCAATTTCTTCAGTCATTTCAATAGGTTTATCAAAGTCAATACGGCTATAGGTAGCATTTGTGTGTTGAATTACCATCCCCCAATAAGGCCCAATGAGAGTTCCTGCACTCCAGTAAGCTTCAACATCTCGATAGAAATTACCCGAAGTGTATGGAGCATCAATACTTGTAGGAGCAATTCCAGCATTGTAACTTGAACTAGGTGTTTCCATAATCCTTACGTCGTTATTCACAACTCGACCGGGAACAAAATCAGCACTTGTCAACCATCCACCAAGCTGAGTCCATGTGTAGTTTATCGTAACCGGCTCGTCTATGGATTCAAACACAAAAGAACCTTCTCGGGTCTCGTTTATATCAACCTCAGCAAAAACAAACGTCTGGACCCAAACCCTTAAACCTTCGTCAGGTAACACATTTAGTTTAATATCACTGCCAAGCACGTCTTTAATCAAATGGCGATTAAAATATTGAGTGTTGCTTCCATAACTCATCCCGATTTCACTAACCGCTTGAGGAATCGTTCCGGGTTCAAACTCATAAACTTTACGCCAACTACGCCAAGCGGGGTAATCATAACCTACGCCAGAACTATAATAAGTTTCTGTAGCAATCACATTGTTTGTACTTACTAACCAGTTATCTAAACCAGTTTGGGTTTTATCTTCAGTGGTTGTGCCTGACCCTAAGTTACAAAAACCAAAAGCATGCGGAGCATAAGAGATAAGAGAATCCAATCCAGTATCAAGTACCAGATTACTGAATTCAGGTCCTGTGTATGTGACAGTTCCATCTGCTTTGAACTTCTGCAGTTGGAACACACAACCAGTTCTTAT
>PWHO01000213.1 GCA_003555385.1 Bacteroidales bacterium | reverse complement strand
TGACAAAAATCAAATCTCTGGCAGATTTAAAAAAGAAAAAGGACGATCTGCAGTCGAAGATCGCTTTGAGGGAAAAGAGCGATAAGCCTGAAGGCCGCGTAAAGGTTAAAGTGGCCATGGCCACCTGCGGAATTGCATCCGGATCGAAGGATGTGATGGAATACATGGTGGATGAAATGGAGAAACGCAATATTGATGCCATCGTAACCCAGACGGGTTGCATGGGATATTGCTATGCGGAGCCGACCATCGAGGTTACGCTTCCGGGCCAGGAACCTGTTGTATACGGGTATGTGGACATGAAGAAGGCAGATGAGATCATTGAAAAATATATCAGGAACGGGGAACTGGTTGACGGAATCATCCCTGTGAATTATCAAACCATTGAAAAAAATAAATAAGGAGGGATAAGGAAATGGCAAAATTCAATATGCATATGCTGGTTTGCGCAGGTACCGGTTGCCGGGCCTCTTCCAGTAACTTGCTGTATGAAAACCTGAAAAAAGAGTTACAGGAACAAGGGCTCGAGAATGAAGTACAGGTTGTGGAAACCGGATGTTTCGGTTTTTGTGAAAAGGGCCCCATCGTAAAGGTGATTCCCGACAATACTTTTTATGTGTCGGTAGAACCCAAAGATGCCAAAGAGATCGTGGCTGAACATGCCATAAAGGGTCGCCAGGTGGAACGCCTGTTGTACACCGATCCGGTGAACAAGGAAAAGATTTCCGATTCCAGGGGTATGGGATTCTATAAGAAGCAGATTCGTATTGCCCTTCGCAACTGTGGTTTGATTGATCCTGAGAACATTGATGAATATCTGGCAGCTGATGGCTATGAGGCCATGGGGCGTGTTATGACGGAAATGACTCCGGAAGAAGCGATCCAGGAAATGATCGATTCCGGGCTGCGCGGCCGCGGTGGCGGTGGTTTTCCAACCGGTATCAAGTGGCAGATTGCCAGCAAGGTCGAAGGCAAACAAAAATTTGTGGTTTGTAATGCCGATGAAGGTGACCCCGGTGCGTTTATGGACCGTTCCATCCTGGAAGGGGACCCTCACTCAGTACTGGAAGCAATGGTAATTAACGGGTACTGTATTGGTGCTGACAAAGGACTGATCTATATCCGTGCTGAATATCCGCTGGCCATCAAACGTCTGAAGATCGCCATCAAGCAGGCGCGTGAACTCGGCCTCCTTGGTAAAGATATCCTGGGCAGCGGTTTCAATTTTGATGTGGAGATCCGCTACGGTGCAGGCGCATTTGTCTGCGGTGAGGAAACGGCCCTGATTCACTCCATGGAGGGTGAAAGGGGAGAGCCTACCTTTAAGCCTCCTTTCCCGGCTCAGAGCGGTTATCTTGGCTTGCCTACCAACGTGAACAACGTGGAAACCTTTGCCAATATTCCTGTTATATATAATAAAGGTGCGAAATGGTTCTCGCAGATCGGAACTGAGAAATCGAAAGGCACCAAGGTGTTTGCCCTCGCAGGGAAGATCAATAACGTGGGGCTGATCGAGGTACCCATGGGAATTACCTTGCGCGAAGTGATCTTTGAGATCGGCGGCGGCATCAAGGATGGCAAGAAGTTTAAATCCGTACAGACGGGAGGTCCTTCAGGTGGCTGTTTGACCGATAAGCACCTGGATACCCCCATTGACTTTGACAACCTGCTGGCAGTCGGCTCTATGATGGGTTCTGGTGGGATGATCGTTATGGATGAAGACGACTGTATGGTGTCGGTATCCAAATTTTACCTGGACTTTACCGTTGAAGAATCCTGCGGTAAATGCTCTCCCTGCCGCATCGGTAACAAGCGGTTGTACGAGCAGCTGGAGAAGATCACCAAGGGAAAGGCCACCACAGAAGACCTTGACAACCTGCGTAATCTTTGCGGGGTAATCCGCGATACTTCATTGTGTGGCCTGGGACAAACTTCACCTAACCCGGTGATTTCCACCCTGGACAACTTCTATGACGAGTATCTGGCCCACGTGGAAGAGGAGCGTTGCCCGGCAGGTTCCTGTAAGGAGCTGATCCGCTACGAGATCATTCCCGAGAACTGTGTCGGTTGCACGGCCTGTGCCCGTAACTGCCCGGTGAACTGTATCGCCGGAGAAAGAAAACAACTGCATACCATCGACCAGTCATTGTGCATCAAGTGCGGTGCCTGCCTGGACAAATGTAAGTTTAACGCAGTAGCAATCATTTAAAAATTGTAAGAACACTTAAGACATGGAACTGATTAAATTAAACATAGATAACAGGACTGTCGAGGTTGAAAAGGGGACGACCATCTTTCATGCAGCCAAGAAGCTGAGTATCGATATTCCCAGGCTTTGCTACATGAACCTCGCCGATTTGAAGATTGAACATAAGCCCGGTGGTTGCCGTGTTTGCGTTGTTGAGGTAGAGGGCAGGCGTAACCTGGCTCCTGCCTGTGCAACCGAATGCAATGAAGGTATGGTAGTGCACACCCACAGCGTGCGCGTACTCAATGCCCGTAAAACGGTGCTGGAGCTGATCCTTTCTGATCACCCGTTTGACTGCCTGATCTGCGCCAAGAGCGGTACCTGCGACCTGCAGGACCTGGCCATCAAGATGGGTGTACGCAGCATCCCTTTCCAGGGTGAGAAATCTACCTATAAGCCGGACTTTTCGCCGGCCATCATCCGCGACATGGACAAATGCATCATGTGCCGTCGCTGTGAAACCATGTGCAATGATTTCCAGACCGTCGGCGTATTGTCAGGAATCCACCGTGGTTTTGAGGCGGTTGTAGCTCCTGCGTTTGAGCGCGACCTGGACCACAGTGAATGTACCTATTGCGGACAGTGTGTGGCTGTTTGCCCGACCGGGGCACTCACCGAAGTGGATCATACCACGCAACTTATCCGTGACCTGGCCGATCCGCAGAAAAAGGTGGTGGTACAGACGGCACCAGCCGTTCGCGCCGCATTGGGTGAAGCATTTGGCCTGGAACCCGGTACACTGGTGACCGGCAAGATGGTTGCCGCGCTGAGAAGGCTTGGGTTTGATTATGTATTCGATACTGATTTTGCTGCCGACCTGACCATTATGGAAGAAGGCACAGAGTTGCTGGATCGTTTGACCCGTTTCCTTGGTGGCGACAAAGAGGTGAAGCTGCCCATGCTGACATCCTGCTGCCCGGGCTGGGTTAACTTCTTTGAGTATCACTTTCCGGATATGCGTGACATTCCGTCAACTGCACGCTCTCCGCAGCAGATGTTCGGATCTATCGCAAAGACCTACTTTGCCGACAAGATCGAGACCAAGCGTGACGAGATGGTGGTGGTGAGTGTGATGCCCTGCGTGGCCAAGAAGTATGAATGTACGCGTGAAGAATTTAGTGTAGACGGGAATCCGGATGTGGATTATTCCATCTCTACCCGCGAACTGGCTACATTGATCAAGCGCAGTAATATGGACTTCAACAGCCTGCCGGAAGAGGACTTTGACAAGCCCATGGGCGAATCAACCGGAGCCGGCGTCATCTTTGGTGCAACTGGTGGTGTGATTGAAGCGGCTGTGCGTACTGCTTATGAAGTACACACAGGCAAGAAGCTTGAAAAAATCGATTTCGAGCAGTTGCGCGGACTGGAAGGTATTCGTTCCGCCAGTGTGGATTTTGACGGAACCGAGATCAACATCGGTATTGCCCACGGACTGGGCCATGCACGTGAATTGCTGGATAATATCAAGGCTGGTAAGAGTGATTTCCACGCCATTGAGATTATGGCCTGCCCCGGTGGTTGTATCGGTGGCGGTGGTCAGCCTCTGCACCACGGTAATTCCGGGATCATCAAGGCACGTCAGAAGGCCATCTATGAAGAAGATGCCGGTAAAGCCATTCGCAAGTCGCATGAAAACCCGCATATCATTAAACTCTATGAAGAGTTTCTGGGTAAACCCATGAGTGAGAAGGCACATCAATTGCTTCATACACATTATTTTGACAAGAAAAGAAAAGATGTGTTGCTCGACTAGTTCGTGGCGGAAGGAACCCAAAGTTGTAATCAAAAAAATAGCATCATAATGACATCCGTAAAATTAAAACTCAAAGACAGCGAAGTGCAACAACTGAAAGATGTTGCCAGTTCGTTCAATAATGAGCCTGGTGAGTTGATCAATGTGCTGCACAAAGCACAGGAGATCTTCGGCTACCTTCCTGCAGAAGTGCAGGAGGTGGTGGCTCAGGAACTGAATGTGTCCGTGGCCAAAGTATATGGCGTG
>PWHO01000233.1 GCA_003555385.1 Bacteroidales bacterium | reverse complement strand
GGCTTCAGTGACCTGGAATCCATGGTCCGGGATCCGGAAAGCTTCAGGGAATCATTCGGGTTTCTGTCAGGTGACTGGCTGAAAAAGCCCGATGACGCTTTTCCTGTACTGCTGGAACTGACCCACTCACTCGACCGGCTCTTCAGGGAGAAAGCGGGCAAACAGGGAGGGGATATTGTGCAGACACCTTATTTTGCCGATTTTGAATCACTGTATTATTTCGCAAAAATCTTCAGGAGGATGGAGGCCTTCCTGAAGGAGTTTCCGTTCCTGTCATCGCTGAAAACGCTTCACCGCCTGTTTAAACAAGCCACCGGCGAAACCAGGCTTTCTTTCTCCGGGGAACCACTGCAGGGGCTGCAGGTCATGGGAATGCTGGAAACCCGGAGTCTTGACTTTAAGAATGTGATACTGCTTTCAGCCAACGAAGGGGTTCTCCCCAAACCAAAAAACGCCCATTCATTCATACCCTATGAAGTGAAAAAATCCTTTGGCCTCCGGTTGTATCATGACCAGGACGCCATCTATGCCTATCACTTTTACCGGCTTCTGCAAAGGGCGGAAAATGTGTTCCTGGTTTACAACACCCAGAGCGGAGATATCGGAAGCAATGAGAAAAGCCGTTTCATCACCCAGCTCAGGTATGAATTGCCCGCATACAATCCATCAACCAATATCCGTGAAGATATCGTCTCCCTGCCTCCGCCAGACGGCGGAAACAGCAACCGCGTCATCCGCATAGAAAAAAGCACGGAGATCATGGAAAAAATCTCCGCCATGGCATCCGACAGGGGCTTTTCTCCTTCGGCCCTGGGGCGCTATATCAACTGTCCGCTGCAGTTCTATTTTGAAAAAATCGCAAGGCTGGAGGAAAGTGAGGAGGTGGAAGAAACCATCGAAGCAAGGACCATGGGAAATGTGGTCCATGGCGTCCTGGAGGATCTTTTCAAACCCTTCGTGGGGAAGGTACTGAAGCCTGAAATGATCGGCAACATGGAAAAACTGCTGAAAGATTACCTGCAGAGGCGATTTTCGGAAGAGTATAAAGGCGGCAACATCCGTACAGGAAAAAATCTTTTGCTGTATCATCTGTGCCTCCGCTACCTGGAGAACATGCTCCTGGCCGAGAAAGCGTTCCTGCGCGAAGCGGCCGGCGAAAACCGGCACGTCAGTCTGCTGGCCCTGGAGGCACCGCTGCGGGCCGGCCTGGATGTTTCTCATCACAACAGTAGCACAGAACAGGTGATTATCGCAGGAAAAGCTGACCGCATTGACCGCAGCGGACAATTGTTGCGCATCATCGATTACAAAACCGCCAGAATATACAGCAAGGACCTTTCACTGGCAGAATGGCAGGACGCCATCTCAAACAGCGAAAAAATAAAAAGTTTTCAGCTGCTTTGCTATGCCTGGCTTTATTGGAAAAACCACAACGAAACATCATTGATTGAACCCGGGATCATTTCAGTGCGCAACCCAGGGGAAGGATCACAGGTCATGAAACACCCCGGAGGAAAGGGGGCCCTTAATGGCAACCATCTGACGGAATTTGAAGAATCACTGAGCATGATGATCTCGGAGATCATGGATTCCTCTAAACCGTTCACCCAAACAGACAAAGAAGAGAATTGCACCTACTGCCTGTTTAAAAGGGTCTGCAACCGTTAAATGATCGATCGTTCAGCGACCGATCAAACATCAGTGTAAAACCAATATCAAATGGCGGATTAACCGTCAGTGGCAGACAGGACTTAAAACCCGGAGCCTATTTCAGCATATTGCGGCTTTCCGTGACAGCTTTTTCGAGGCCGTCCGGATCTTTTCCGCCCGCCGTGGCAAAGAAGGGTTGACCACCACCTCCTCCTTTGATATGGGCTGCGAGTTCACGCACCATATTGCCGGCATGCAACCCCTTCTCTTTCACGATGTTTTCTGAAATTATCACCGTAATACCGGGCTTGCCGCCTGCCAGGTGGGCCAAGACCAATACCAGGTCCGGCACCATCCCTTTTAATTTGAATGCCAGGTCTTTGGCAGATTTCGCATCCATCTCCACCCGGGTGGCAATGAATTTCATTCCATCCAGGTCTTCTGCCTGGCCGGCAAGTTCGGCAGCCTTATGGTTCAGTTGCTGCTGCTGCAGCGATTCGAGCTCTTTCCTCATAACCTCATTCTGCCTGAGCACCTGCCCGACCGCCTGTACGGCGTCTTTGGGGTGTTTCAGCAGGCTGCTGACCGCATCCAGTTCATCCAGCCCGGAGCGGACATGGTCTTCGGCAACGCGGCCTGTAACCGCTTCTACCCGGCGTATTCCGGCGGCGATCGCACCTTCCGATACGATGGCAAACAGCCCGATCTGCCCGGTGGCATTCACGTGCGTGCCTCCGCATAATTCGGCCGAATAATTCTCGTCAAAGGCCACCACCCTGACTTTCTCCCCGTACTTTTCGCCGAACTGGGCCGCTGCACCCATTTTTTTTGCTTCCTCCATCGACATGTCACGGTGTTCCTGCATGGGAATATTCTCCCGTATCTTATCATTGACAAGGCGTTCAACAGCGCGTACCTCCGCGTCTGTCATTTTGCCAAAATGGGAAAAGTCAAACCGCAACCGCTTCTCGTCTACCAGTGAACCCTTTTGCTGCACATGACTTCCAAGGACCGTTTTCAGGGCAGAATGCAGCAGGTGGGTTGCCGTGTGGTTATTGGCCGTAAGCAGGCGCTTATGGGGATCCACCACAGCATTCACTTTATCGGGCCATGCCCGGGGGATCCTGGGCATCAAATGTATGGTCAGGTTGTTTTCTTTCAGTGTATTGATGACCGGGTATTTCTCTCCGTCCGCAATGAGGTAACCCTTGTCACCCACCTGTCCGCCTGCCTCGGCATAAAACGGAGTCTGATCAAGCACCACCTGGTAAAGTGACTTCCCTTTCTGGGTTACCTGCCGGTACCTGACAACTTCCACCTCAGCCTCCAGTTGTTCATATCCAAGGAATCGTGTTTCTTCCTGCCTTGGTCCCAACTCCGTCCAGTCTTCGGTTTCAACCGTTGCCGCGGCACGGCTCCTGGACTTCTGTTCGGCCATTCGCTTTTCGAAGCCTTTCATATCAACTTCCCGGCCCTTTTCCCTGGCCATCAGGTTGGTCAGATCAACAGGGAACCCGTAAGTGTCGAACAGCTCAAACACAAAAGCCCCGTCAAGTATTTTTTTGTCCGGATGAGAGGCAAGATACTGCTCAAACTTCTGGATGCCCGTTTCGAGGGTCCGCAGGAATGTCTGTTCTTCCTCACCGATCACCTTTGTAATCAGGTCTTCCTGTTCTTTGAGTTCCCGGAATGCATCCCCCATATGGGATACAAGCACCGAAACCAACCGGTGAACAAATGGCTCCCGCATCCCAAGGAAAGTATAGCCGTAACGAATCGCACGCCGCAAAATACGACGAATCACATAACCTGCTTTGTTATTCGATGGCAGTTCCCCGTCTGCAATGGCGAACGATACCGCACGAAGGTGATCGGCGATCACGCGCATGGCCACATCGGTTTCATCCAATTTTCCGTATTGAATGCCCGTTAAGCGGGTCAGTTCTTTAAAATAGGGCTGAAATACATCCGTTTCGTAATTGGACTGCTTGTTCTGCAGCACCATGCACAAACGCTCAAATCCCATTCCTGTATCCACATGTTTGGCCGGCAGGTTCTTCAGGCTGCCATCCGATTTGCGGTCAAACTCAATAAAAACAAGGTTCCATATCTCAATCACAAGGGGATGATCCTCATTAACCAGTGTGGCACCGTCAACATCGCGGCGGGCTGCCTCATCACGCAAATCCACGTGAATCTCCGAGCAGGGGCCACAGGGACCGGTATCACCCATCTCCCAGAAATTATCCTTTTTAGATCCATACAGTATCCGGCTTTCGTCCAGGTATGCCTTCCACAGATCATAAGCCTCCTGGTCGGCTCCCAGCTTGTCTTCCGGAGCTCCTTCAAAAACAGAAGCATACAACCTGTCTTTGTCAATACCATACACGCCGGTCAGCAGCTCCCAGGCCCAGGCAATGGCATCTTTTTTGAAATAATCCCCGAAACTCCAGTTGCCGAGCATTTCAAACATGGTATGGTGGTAGGTGTCGTGCCCCACCTCTTCAAGGTCATTGTGCTTGCCCGATACCCGGAGACATTTCTGGGAGTTCACCACCCTGTTATGCCCGGGTGAGGTGTTGTCAAGAAAAATATCCTTGAACTGGTTCATTCCCG
>PWHO01000311.1 GCA_003555385.1 Bacteroidales bacterium | reverse complement strand
GCAAATGCCTGATGCCGTCCAGGATCACCTGTATGTCATCTGCACTGCGGGTGGGATGCATTCTTTGATAAGTTTCCGGATCAATGGTGGACAAATGCACAGAGATCAGTCCGTGGCGGCAAAGGTCAGCCGTGCGTTCAGTAAGCTGTCTGTCCTCGAAAGGAAGCCCCCCTGTCCACATATTATTCCGGAAGCCCAGCTCTTTGGCATACTTCATAAACCGGAAGATATCAGGTCTGAGCAGGGGTTCCCCGCCCAGCCACTCTATCGCAGGTATGCCTTCATCGGCCGCATCTCTTATCACCTTAAAAACCAAGTCACTGGTAAGCTGATTCTGGGTTTCTTCTACGGCATTCATATAGCAGTACACACATCCCTGGAAACAACGGTCTCCTACCTCCAGTTGCAGGGAATAAAATCCGTCTTCATTATAAGCTTTATTTACCAGATTCAGATCTATCATAAGATTGTCATTAAATCATTTCAAACCAAACATCACGGGCCCGGCAAACATAACAATAATTTCTAAATGAGAATTTTCCCTATATTTATCGTCACTAAAAATAACCACTTCAGAGCTGCTGCGCAATGATAAAGCAACACGAAAATATCTTTACCATACCAAACTACCTTACTTTTTTCCGGTTTCTTTCTGCGCCTTTCATTATCTGGTTTATCATAGCGGGACACCAAAATCTGTTTGTACTTTTTATTATCCTGAACCTGCTGACAGATGCCCTTGACGGGTATTTCGCCAGAAAGCTCAACCAGCACACCATTCTGGGGGCACGAATGGATTCCACGGCTGACAAAATTACTTACGCACTGGCATTCACTGGTTTGTTCGTCTTTAAATCAGAAGAACTGCAGCCCTATCTGGGCAGCCTGATAACTTTCATATCGCTGGGTGTGATTTGCCTGCTTCATTCTTTCATCAAATTCGGCAAGATTTCATCCCTGCACACCTATGCCACAAAAATAGGGGGGTATATGCAGGGCATTTTCTTTTTTGTGCTGTTTGCCTACGGTTTTATACCGGTTCTGTATTACATCATGATCACCTGGGCCATCCTTTCCGTGATAGAAATGATCATCATTCAGTTGATTATTCCTGACATGCAGCCCAACAAGAAAGGACTGTACTGGGTTTTAAAGGGCCCCCGATAAAATTTGCTTTTCAGGAGAAATGTTCCTAGTTTCGTTGCGACAAGCCGTTGTTGAATGGGTCAACCCTATAAACCATGCCGAAAGAAAAACGATTCCTCCTCCCCGTCATTATATTGATTGCCGCTGCTTTTCTGTTTTTTTTCCCCACAGCAGAAGATGAAGACCCCATCAGGATCGGTGCCACCATGTCAAAAACAGGTGATTACAACACCCAGGGCATTGCTGCCGCCAACGGGTACCGGCTCTGGGAGAAGCACATCAATGAATCGGGAGGGCTGCTCGGGCGACCCGTCGAATTTATCATCTACGACGATGCGTCAGATCCTGACCAAGCAATCTCACTTTATGAGAAATTGATTGGTGAAGAACAGGTCGACCTGGTGATGGGCCCCTACGGATCCACGCTCACAGAAGCCGTGGCGCCCGTTACCGAAAAACACAGCATGGTGCAGATCTCACCCCTGGGGGCCACCACCTCCATATGGGAACAGGGACGGGAATACCTTTTCATGGTACTGCCCCCGGCCGAACTTTTCCTGGGCGGCCTCATCGACATGGCTGACGAACGCGGGCTTGAAAGGGTGGCCATCATTTACCAGGACGAACTTTTCCCGGAAGCCGCCGGGCTTGGTGCAGTGGAGATGGCCAGGGAACGGGGCATGGAAGTCGTGGTAAGGGAAAGCTACCCCACGGAAACTGAAGATTTTCTACCCTATCTGCAAAAGGTGGAGGAAACCGGTGCACAAGTCCTGGGCATGGCAGCATCTCCGCTGGACGACTTTATCAGGGCAGCCGCTCAGATGGAAGCCAATAATATCCATGTAAACATGTTTGCCACCTCGGGCGCGGTGCAGCAATTCCAGGAAGCCCTGGGAAAAACAGCCGAATATGCCTATGGGCTCTCTGCCTGGGAACCCAGCCTTCCCTATCCCGGCATTGAAAGGTTTACCAACGATTACCGGGAAACCTACCAGTTGGAACCAAGTTTTCACGCGGCAGGAGCTTATGGAAGCTGCCAGCTGCTTCAAAAGGCTGTTGAAAATGCGGGCAGTCTGGATTCCGGTGCCATCAGGCGTGAGCTGCTCAACCTTGAAACCCAAACCGTATTCAGCGATTTTGCCGTTGATGAGAGAGGATACCAAATTGCCAATACCGGCGTATTTATCCAATGGCAGGATGGAAAAAAAGAAGTGGTTTGGCCGGATGAGTATGCCACCGCCGAGCCACGTTTCCCCACCCCGCCATGGGGCCAAAGAGAGCGGGCCGAATCCGGGAAAACCGGAGCCGGTTTATAACCACTTTTTTTTACAATTCTTCTTTGCGCTAAAAAAATATTGTAGTTTTGTGTTACCATTTTAAAAATTGGTAACATTATTCTACCCCCATGCACATTGCAGACGGCATCATTCATCCCGGCATATCGGCAGCAGCTGCAGCAGCTTCCGTCGGCCTGGTTTACCTGTCAGGCAGAAAAGCCCCGCTGGAGGAGATCCCAAAAATGGGCCTGACCGGTGCCGCTTTGTTTGTGGCATCCCTGATACATATCCCCTTTGCCGGGACTTCCGTTCACCCGGGGCTATATGGCATTGCCGGAATCTTACTGGGGAAGCGGGCCTTCCCCGTCATTTTTTCGGTTTTGTTGTTTCAGTCATTGGTATTTCAGCATGGCGGATTGTTGTCTGTCGGGATCAACTCACTCAATATGGGAGCCGGGGCATTTTTAGCCTGGATGATCTGGAAGCAGCAAAAACTGCCCGAGTATTTCCGCGCCACCATGGCCGGGATCGCCGGCATCATCATACCCACTCTGCTGATGGCTGCCGAGTTCAGGCTCTCCGGATACGGACGCGGAATCCTTTACCTGTTTTCCGTGTACATTTTTGTGGCCCTCGCAGAAGGCGTGATTACTTTATTTATTGTGAAATTTTTCCGCAAAACAAAATCCGATATTTTGGCATGATTCGATGTTTTCAATCAATCCGATGTTGTCAATCAATAAACCACACACCAACTCAAAATTTTGTGACTATGATCAGAACGTTGATTTTACTGGTACTTGCTTCCCTCGCTTTCAGTAATGCGGCCATGGCCCACGCCATCAGGTTTGACGTGGATAAACACCCGCCGGCAGTTAAGGTACATGCATACTTCTCCGCGACTTCTCCGCTGGTTGATGCAAGGGTGCAGGTCTATGCCCCGGAAGGTGAAACGCCATACCAAAGCGGGCGTACCGACCTGGCAGGTCACTTTGCATTCATCCCTCATGAAACCGGTCAGTGGATCCTGGAAGTAGACGACGAAAGAGGTCACCGCGACAGGACAGTGATCAACATCACCGGCGGCTTTTTTGAAGATGAGCCTTTGGAAGAACAAGTCGAAGGCGTACCCGTCGCCCCGGAAACTCCCCCGCAAACAACCAACGAGATCCCCCTTGTCTACAGGATCATTTTCGGCCTGGCCCTGATCTTTGGCCTGACCGGTATTTTTTACGGGATGAGGGCACGGCAATCACAAAAAAACAACTAAAATAAGGCATTGAAGCATCATTTCATTGACAAGTACAGCGACCTCAGTTCGCCGGTTCACCGGCTGGATCCGCGGGTTAAAATACTCCTGGCCTTTTTCGGCATACTGATCATTGTATCCGAACCACCGGCCAAATTGCCGCCTTTTGCCTTCTACGGAGTGCTGCTGGCCGCCCTGCTTCTGTTAAGCCGGTTGCCCATTGGTTTTGTACTGACGCGATACCTGATCCTTTCGCCATTTATCCTGCTGGCAGCCATTTTTTACCCCTTTTCCCTCTACCTGTCGGGAGAAACACAGGCGATCTTTCTGCAACACGACGCGTTAAAAGTGGCCGGATCCATCTTTCTTAAAGCCAGTTTCTCCATCGTTTTGCTGTTGTGGCTCATCTCTACAGAGAAATTTCATACCCTCCTGCTGGGCTTCCGGAAACTGAGGATGCCCAGGCTGGTAGGGGTCATTTCGGCCCTCATGTATAGTTATATTTTTGTGCTTTGGGACGAAACATTAAAAACCACACGTGCCCGGCAAAGCCGGACACCGGGGAAACTCAGGAACAAAAAACTGAACGTCTATTCAAACCAACTGGCCATGATCT
>PWHO01000092.1 GCA_003555385.1 Bacteroidales bacterium | reverse complement strand
CCGTCGGCCCGGCCAAAGCTGTGGTCGGTGCCCGGCAGGATGAGCATGTCGAAGTCCTTGCCGGCCCGGATCAGGTATTCAGCCAGTTTGTAGGTGGCCGAGGGGTTCACGTTTTCATCGACCGCCCCGTGGGCAATCAGCAGGTTCCCTTCGAGCTTGTGTGCGTTGGTTACGTTGGACTGTTCGTGGTAATAATCCCCGACAGGGTAGCCCATGTACATCTCAGGCCACCAGGCCTTTTCCATGCGGTGGTCGTGGTCAGCCGCGGAAGCCACCCCCACCTTGTAGAAATCCGGGTACTGCAGCATGGCCCTGCCCGCATCGTAACCCCCGGCCGAATGGCCGTAAATGCCCACCCTGGTGGTGTCGATCCAGCTGTGTTCGGATGCCAGCTGCCGGATGGCCACCACGTGGCAGTCGAGGTTGTACCCCATGTTCTTGTAAGACACATCCCGGAAGGCCTTGGAGCGGTGGGCCGTTCCCATCCCATCCACCACAATCACGGCAAACCCGAAAGCTCTCAGTGGGTTCTGGATGTTGATCAGGGCATCGGTGAAGGATTTCGGGGCGGTGGAGGTGTGCGGCCCGGTGTAGGTGTAATCGATGATGGGATAGCTGCTCCGGGGGTTGAAATCTTCCGGCTGGTAGATCACCCCGTAAATGTCGGTGGTGCCGTCGCGTCCTTTGGTCACAAAGGGCATGGGAGGCTCCCAGCCCGAGGCCAGCAGGTCGTCTGCGTCGGCGCGGCTGACCTCAAACAGCTCCCGGCCGGTTTCCAGTTCGCGGACCACCGAAATGGTCGGCAGGTCAACCCTGGAATAATTGTCGGTGAAATACTTTTTGCAGGGAGAAAGGCTCAGCTGGTGGTGGGCATCTTCCGGGGTGAGCAGGGTGAGGCCGCTTCCGTCGAACCCGGTGCTGTAAAGGTATTCGTAGTAGGGATTGCTGCCTTCTTCCAGGCCGCCGGCCGTGAAGTAAATCCGTTCATTGTCTTCATCCACATGAAAAAGGCGGCGCACCACAAATTCGCCCGAAGTCACCGGGCTAATCAGTTCGCCCGTGTGCCAGTTGAGGAGGTAGAGGTGGTTCCAGCCACTGGCCTGTGAGCTGATCAGCAGCTTGTCGGGGCCGATCCGCTGCATGACCATGTTGCGGTATTCCACGGATGTGTCGCTGGTTTCCGACACCACCACGCTGGTGTTGCCGGTGGCCGCATCCACTTTGACCACATCGGCCTGCTTGTAGCCCCGGTGCGGCAGAATGGTAAAGAGGCTGTCGGCCTCATCCGTCCAGCGGAAAGACACCCCGAAAAAATGGGGGAAGGGGTCCATGTTTACAGGCGTCCGGGTGCCCCGGTCGAGGTCGAAGATCACCGGCTTGTAATGCACCACGGTGGTGTCGCCCGGGGAGCCGCGGTAGTAACTCAGCAGCCGGGGCCTGAACAGGGTGTCGACCGAAAAGTCGAGCAGGTACATCTTCTCGGCCTGGCTCAGGTCCGTGACATAGGTGAGCAGCTTCCGCGAGTCGGGCGCCCAGTTCACAAAGAGGTTTTCCGGGCGGCTGCCGCCTTCCCCTTCCATCAGGTCGGACCAGCCGTAGGTGCTGGCATACTCGTACTGATGGCGGCCGCCGGTGCTCAGCTGCACCTCCTGCCCGGTGTCGCGGTGGCGCACAAAAAGGTTGTAATCGCGGATGAATGCCTGCCACGTTCCGTCGGGCGACACGCCCCGGGGGCGCTCATCGTTATCATCCTCCTGGCGGGTCAGCTCCAGGCTTTCGGTGTCAAACCTCCAGTCGGCCTCATCGAATCGGAAGGCGATCAGGCCCCTTTCCGGGATCCGGATCCGGTCAAAAGGCAGGTCGGCCGCATCAACCTCCTCCCCGGTTTTTTCTTCCAGGGCCGCTGCCAGCGCCTCGTGGTCAAAGGCCGGTTTGGTTTCTTCGCGCTCTATGCTGGTCAGGAAAAAACGCTTGCCCTCGCGGGTTTGGGTCACATGCCAGAAATCCCCGCCATTGTTGATCCAGTTGGGACGCACCTCGAGGTGGTACACCGTTTCGCGGATGTTGGGGGCAAGCAGGGCCTCCGCCCGCCTGTAATGATCGCTGGTAATTTGTGGTTCTGAGGAGCAGGCCTGCAGGCAGCCAGCCACAACGGCAAAGAGCAGCCAGTGACGGAAAGAAAAAAGACGCATCATAGCAAAAGGAGTTTAAACCCCTAAAGTAAGGGTTTTTTGGGAGCGGGGGGTGGTTTGGTCAGGCTCTTTAAAGGCAAATCTAAAAAGCTTTTGCTGGTTACATTTTTATATAAAATATTAACAGGAAAAAACTATTTTAGCGAGGTTAATATTTTGAAAGGTAAGAAAGCAAGTGTTTCCTGATATACTATTTTTTCTTACTTGATGGGCCTAATAAAAGAATTGTATGGATACAAGTAAAAGGGAGCATTTGGCTTATATTAAAGACAAAGGGAGGTTTGTGGTGGATTGCGATCACAAGGTTTTTTCTGAAGACGAAATCGAAATCCTGGAAAAGTTCGGCCATTGGTTTGATGCACTGTCCCGAGGCATATTGAAACCATTCACAGAACTTCAGGAACGCTTTGTTTTAGTATCTAAGTCTGATAAGATGAAGCCTTTTAGTCCAGAGGAAAATGCCTGGCATAAATACTTGGGTCGGAAAAGATTTGAGAAGCAATATGGGGATTCACTAAACAAACAGTACGTCCTGAAAGATTGTGCCTTCCATAATCGCGACATGAAACGGCAGCAAAATAAAATTATGTATAACGTTATTTCCAGCAACCATAGAGACTGATTAAGGCTCTTCTTGGTTTTTGAGGACGCAATATCCTTATTAGGGTGGAAAGCCAATAACTGTTAATATCGTATAAAAAAAAAGGAACCCATAAGAACTATTCCAGTCTAAAATGTGTAAAATCCTAGCAAACACAAGTTTAGGGTGTGAACAAACTGTTACCTGAATGAATTTAAGTCACGTTGATTTTCAAAAAGCCAGAAGAATCAGTAAGGCCATTCAAGAATATCTTGAACAGATAAATGATGATGGACTTCGAAGTACTGATATTTATCCAATTCTTGCCAGAAAGGGTTTAATTGAGAAAGATAGACATAATGGTCTCCATTTTAGGAAATTTCTCAGGAAATTAAAAGATAATAATTTACTGAACCTAATACCTCAATGTCAATACAGAACAACAAAAACTGATTTTGTGGAATGGTACTTTTATCGTTCGCGAGTTGATGTGAATAAAAAGAAAACGGCTTTAAGTAATGATGAAAGAAAGCTGATCAAGCCTGAAATTACCGGTCAGGAAATTTCAGATTTCATTGAGAAAGCAAAACCTCATGTTGCAAAATTACGCAAGATAGCTGTGTCTTCTCTAACTCCGCAAAAGTTGGAAATCCGATCCAATTATCCTCGCGCATATGAAAAATGGACAGAAAGAGAAATCGAAATAATGATTAGTGCCGATAAAGAATTAATTGGCATAGATAAGATTGCGGAGTTACTTGAAAGACAGCCAAGTGCGGTGCGAAAGAAACTGGAGCAAACTAAACAACCATAAGAATAGCTTATGAGGTCTAGTTAATTTAGAGTTTATGCGTATTCGTTGAAGAAATGAAGCAAATATTCTGATTTTGTTTCTGATAAGCTCGAAAGTACGGGAAAACATTCAACCAATATAGGGACGATACAAAAAAGTTCACGCTCAGGAAAATGCGCGTAACTGCAACTATTCAAATTAACAGTGAATTCCATCCCCGGAATAGTCATTCGCCGCCATCTCCGCGGCTTTTTTGGCCTGGATGTTTTTGGGAAGGTGCTTGTTTACCCTGGCGGAGGTTCTGAGGTAGTATTCCATTTCACGCTCGTTCAGGTCGCCATATAGCTTACGGTGCCTGCTCCAGTGTTGTTTGAAAAAGAGTTTGCTGAGGGCCTGGAACATGGGGTTGGGAGTTTGGGGGTGTTGAATTATAACGAAATAAGCTACCTGTATCGTATAAGGTGGGGCGGGGAGTAATAACCTAGCAAAAATAAGTTCGGTTTACTGATAATGCTTAATCTCAGCGCGGTAATTCGCTAGTGTTTCGTAAGCCTTCGGCCTGGTACATATTGTCCTGGCAGATTTTCGCCTGTATCTTGCGCCCAAAAAACAGATGCCAAAAGAGACCAAGTTTTCAGAACTAATCAGACTGCAACAGGACTCGGGATTCACGGTAAGAGAGTTTTGCTCCAATGAAGGGATTGCCACCTCCACATTTTACTACTGGAAAAAGAAGCTT
>PWHO01000256.1 GCA_003555385.1 Bacteroidales bacterium | reverse complement strand
ATTGTCCCTGAAGCTGGTATATCGCAACGGGAGCAAAATTCAGCACCATTTTGCGGAACATTCCGGGGAGCCCCTGCAAACGTTGAACAGGTTACTCGAAAGGGAGCAAATTGACCTGAAAGAAACAGATGTCGTAGTATCGGGCAAGTATGCACCCCTGCTTACTTCTGCATATCAGCTTCCTCTTATATCGCCCGTATCGGCCATTTTACGAAAACATCAATCTTTTTCCGGTAAACCCGTCAGTTATGTGGTTGATATCGGCTCGTCCGGCCTTTCCCTTGCAGAGATCACCGATGGGAAATTGCAACGTTTTGAAACCAATTCCCTTTGTGCGGCAGGTACAGGTGCATTTCTGGATCAGCAAATGGAGCGCCTGGGGCTGGATTACAAGTCAGCAGGGGAAATACCTATCCTGGACAATGCACCCGCCATTGCTTCCCGTTGTTCGGTATTCGCCAAAAGTGACCTGATCCACCGGCAACAGGAAGGTTATCTGATCCCTGAACTCTGGAACGGATTATCCAAAGGTTTGGCTCATGCTGCATTTTCTACTCTTTTTAAAGGCGTTCCTGTAAGAGGCAATGTGTTATTCATCGGAGGGTTGGCGAACAACAAGGTTTTCCTGCACTATTTTTCCGCTTTGCTGAACGGTCATAAGTTGGTCCTGCCTGAGAACCCCGTGTTTTACCTGGCAGATGCCCTGCTGGAGTGTGCCGGAGCAGAAAAAGGCAGGATCGCTGAATTTGACGGTGAAAACGGTAAAGCGGGACCAGGTGCTTGTGAACCTGTACTTAAGTGCAGCAAAACCAAGGCTTTAGATCACGAACATTACAAGGACCAATGGGGCAATGAAATCGATATTTATCAATTGCAAAATGGTGAAAACCCGGATGTTTTTACCGGGGTAGATATTGGTTCCACGAGTACGAAAGCTGTACTGGTTGACAAATATGGCAATGTACGGCTGGGAATTTACGCCCGTACCAGGGGTAACCCTGTGGATGCATTTAAGCGTGTGCTGAAAGGAATCGACCAGGTTTGCAAGGATCGTTCGGTCTCTTTGCAGATCAAGGGACTGGGGACCACCGGAAGCGGAAGAAAACTAATCGGGCATTTTGCCGGGGCTGACCTTGTAAAGAATGAGATTACCGCCCACCTGAAAGGAGCAATGAAAGAGTTTCCGGATGTGAAAACGATTTTTGAGATCGGCGGGCAGGATGCCAAATATATCAGGGTGGATAACGGCTGGATGAAAGACGCCAATATGAATTACGTATGTGCAGCCGGTACCGGTTCTTTTCTCGAAGAACAGGCAAACAACCTGGGCATCCCACTGGATGATATTCCTGACAGGTGCAGAGATGAATTTCCTCCCATGGCCAGTCACCGTTGCACGGTGTTTATGGAACAGGATGCCAACCAGTTACTGACCAAAGGCCTGAGCAAAGGGCAGGTGATGGCCTCCGTGCTTTATGCTGTCTGTAAGAACTATCTGCACCGTGTTGTGCAGCACCGGCCTGTTGAAGAACCAGTATTGTTCCTCGGAGCCACTGCCAAAAACAAAGGGTTGGTGGAAGCATTCGGAAATGTGCTGAACAAAGAGATACTTACCTCTTCATACAGCCATTTAATGGGGGCCATCGGCATGGCTGAAATGGTCAGGGAAGATACACCTGTGCGCACCCGCTTTCATGGGATGCACATCAAAAATGTATCTGTCAGTATGCATGAGGAAGAATGCTCGTTGTGCAGAAACCATTGCCGGATAACCAACATGGTGGCAGATGACGGAACCAAAATGGCTTCGTGGGGGTACCAGTGCGGAAGGGAAGCTGCCGATACACCTGGAACCCAAACACGCCATTTGGATGCACTCAGATTGCTTGACGGCCTGGTTCGAAAGGAGTTGCCTGTACATAAACCCATTGGTGTGCTACGCTACCCGAAGGCACTCCATTTTTTCACCTATAATCCTTTCTGGCAACATTTCTTTCAGACATTGGGTATTGTGCTTCGGCCCGAAGAAGTAGCTCCCGGAAAGGCCGGTCAGCATACAGACTCCAACACGGTCACAGATTGCTGTTACCCACTGAAAAAAGCTGTTGCAGAGGCCTCGGCCTGCATGGAGGGTAACCGGGAACCGGTATTTTTGCCCTATCATATTCAGGATACTCCCAATCCGCGTACAGCCAATTCATTCTTCTGCCCCCTTTCCCAGGCTTTTCCCGCCATAATGGCAAGCACCCTTGGCATCAGGGAGGAAGATACTTCAGGTCTGATTATGCCTGTGGTGGATTTTTCCAAAGACAGCAAATACAATGCAGGGCAGTTATACAATTGCCTGAAAACACGTTATCCGGTCAGCCGGAAAAAGGTGCAGCAGGCCTGGAACAGGGCCATGGAAGCATTCGCCATCCACAGGAAAAAATTGAAAAGTGAAGCTAAATTACGATCAGGGGCTCAGAACGGATCCGGAAAGCCCCGTTTTGTTGTCATGGGCCGTTCATACAATCTGCTTGATGAACAGCTGAACCTGGGCCTGTTGCGGGCCATTGCCCGTTATGGCTACGACGTGATCCCCATGGATATGCTTCCGGTTGAGCGTGCAGACCTTCCTGAAGGCTATGAAGACATGTACTGGTCTTATGGTCAGCGCATCGTGGTGGCCGCAGACTATGTACGGCAACAACAGGGCCTTTATCCCATTTTTCTGACCAATTTCAATTGTGGTCCGGATTCTTTTCTCCTGGGGGTATTTGAAGAAAAAATGCAGGATAAACCTTCCCTGATACTGGAGCTGGATGAACACGGCGGAGACGGCGGCTACCTTACCCGGCTTGAAGCATTTTTTGACCGGGCAAATGCCCATTGCACCACAAAATATCGGGAAGAAGAAATCGGGGAGCAGGAACGGTCACCAAGTCGCATTGTCCGGTCATTGTCCGGTTATACGGTATACATTCCACCAATGCATCCCATTGCGACCAGGCTGATGAGTGCAGGGCTCAGAGCCTACGGGATCAAATCGGTGCCCCTGCGCAGGGAAGACACCACCACTTTTTCACTTGGAAATGCCTGCGTAAGAGGGTCGGAATGTATGCCGGCAGCAAGCACCATCGGATCATTTATTCATCAGATCAGACAAGACAGAAATGACGGAAAGATAAACGGGGATGCTGCCCTGTTTATGCCCTGTACCGATGGCCCCTGCAGATTCGGGCAGTACGTGCGGCTGCACGATAAGATACTGAAAGATCAGCAGCTTGAAGCGGCCATTATTTAACCCAATTCCGATGACCATTACAGCGACATCAAGGGTCCTGTGCGAATGCACTTATTCCGGTCGCTGATGGTCTCAGATGTGCTGACAAAGCTGGGATGCCGTCTCAGGCCTTATGAAAGTGAAAAGGGAAGTATCGATGCCCTGATCGGCAAATATGCAGACCAGCTTGAGCTGGCATTTGAAAATAAAGGTGATGTAACCGGCCTTTTGAAGCGGCTTAATAAAGAATTGCCAGCATACGATCCAAAAATAATGAACAAACCCCTTGTGGGTGTGGTGGGAGAGATCTACGTCAGAAGCTCTCCATTTGCCAATGCATCCCTTGTCAGACGTATTGAGGAGGCGGGCGGAGAGGCCTGGGTGGCCCCGATCATGGAATGGCTGCATTATACATCAGGATTCGGGGATAACGGCGGACTGCTGGGTCGTTTACAAAACAAGGCAGCCAATGCCTTTATTTCCTATATGGAAAACCGTTACCTTGGGATTTTTGGCAAACTGCTGACCGACAGAAAGGAGCCTCCTGTAAATGAAGTCAAGAGATCCGGAGCAGTTTATCTCCCGGACAGTATTGAGGGGGAGTCCATTTTGACGGTGGGGCGGGCCATTGCTTTTGTCCGTCAGGGTGCACACCTGGTTGTGAATGTAGCCCCTTTTGGTTGCATGCCGGGAAGTATCAGCGCTTCCGTGCTGAAACAAGTTTCAAACACTTATGGTACCCCGGTAATGACGGTGTTTTATGACGGAGAAACAGATTTTTCAGAAGTACTGCAGGCTTACATAGGGACCAGCAAAAAAGTGAAGGCATAAAAAAAGCCCCTCACATGTCAAGCATGGAGGGGCTTTTCTGTTTCAAGGATGATGATCTATGAGAGTTTTACGTCTGTTGCGTTCATTCCTTTTCTTCCTTCCTTCAGATCGAAACTAACTTCATCACCTTCGCGAACCTGGTCAATAAGACCTGTTGCGTGTACGAAGAATTCCTCATCTGTTTCATGATCTTTGATGAAACCAAATCCTTTTAGTTCATTGAAGAACTTAACTGT
>PWHO01000339.1 GCA_003555385.1 Bacteroidales bacterium | reverse complement strand
TCCACAAGGAATACTGGAACTATGCCAAACTGATATCAGGAATCCTGCGTCACGGGATGCCCATCCCCTCTGTGGTGGATGTGATCGAAGACCTGAGTCTTTACAGCGACAGGCTTCACACCTGGAAAAACGGTGTGGTACGTGCCCTGAAAAAATTTATCCCTGACGGAACAAAGGCCAAGGGACGCATTTGCAACAATTGCAACCAGGAAGACTCGGTGATCTACCAGGAGGGTTGTCTTACCTGTACCAATTGCGGGGAAAGCAAGTGCGGATAGCATCCTGATCCGTTAAACAATAAAGGGTTCGTGAATATCTTTTCAGATCAATCACGAACCCTTTATTATATCAACCCTGAAGTGCAACATCAACACTTCACGGCAGCTCATGCTATTTTACTGCAGGAAAATATATTCTCCGACACCGATCGGCAGGTTCAGCAGATACCATGCAAACAACAACACCAACCACATCACAAACAAGATGATTGCATAGGGGATCAGCAGCGAAACAATAGTACCGATACCAATGTTTTTATTATACTTATGCACCCATCCCAGCAGCAGCGGAAAATACACGTACAACGGCGTCACACAGTTGGTGATGGAATCACCCACCCGGTACATCAGCTGCACAAATGCAGGGCTGTAATTGAGCTGGGCAAGCATGGGGATAAAGATCGGGGCAAATATGGCCCATTTGGCGGAACCACTTCCAAGAAAGATATTCAGAACAGCCACAAGGATCATATACATCACGAACATCAGCGGACCGGTAAGGCCGGTTGCCTGAAGAAAATCCGCACCCGTGATGGCAAGAATGGTATCCAGATTTGACCAGCTGAACAGGTTGATAAACTGCGCAACGATCAGCATCAGCACAATATAACCGGACAATTCTTTCATCCCGTGTTCCATCTGCTTCAGAATATCATTGGGCTGCTTGATGGCACCGGTGGCTTTCCCGTAAAAGTATCCGGGAATAGCAAAGAAAAAGAACAAAATCGGGATCAACCCCCTTAAAAACGGAGAAGGGACAAGTCCGCCGGTTTCCTGGTCGCGCAGTGGAGCACCTTCCGGCACCACGAGCAAGGCAATCAGTATGATATAGATTAGCAGGGCCAGCCCGGCTCTCCTCAGTCCGAGTCTTTCAGTGGGCGACAACTTGCCGTCGGTCACTTCGTGGTCAAAATTCCCCAGTAATTCAAACTTCTGGCAGCGCGGTATGGTATAACGCCGGGCAATGAATGCCCCGCCGAAAGCCAGGAGTACCGTGGATGCAATCATAAAATACCAGTTTGCTGTCGGACTTACCTCCATACCACCGGGCATCTGTGAAGTAATCTCCGTACTGATTCCGGCCAGCAACACATCTGTTCCTGCAATGAAAAAATTGGCGGTGAAACCGGCGGTGGCCCCGGCATACCCGGCTACCAAGCCTGCAATGGGATGGAGGCCCATCTGCGCAAAGATCAATGCAGCAATCGGTGGCACAATGACCACCCCGGCATCAGAACCGATATTTCCGCATGCACCGATAATAAAGATCACAGGCAACACCACTTTTCGCGGCACAGCAAAGGCAATCGTCCGCAAAGCCACCGCAAGCAAGCCGCTGCGCTCGGCAATGGAGACTCCCATCAACATCACCAGAACCAGTCCGAACGGAGCAAAATGGGCAAAATTGGTCACCACTTCCTGGACAAACCACCTCAGCCCCTCCCCGCTGACCAAGTTCCTGGCTTCCACCAGACTGCCATCGTCGGGGTGAATGGCACTGACTTTGAGAAAAGCTGTAACGGCACTGACTACAATAATAATCCCGCAAATCCAGACAAAAATCCAAAAAGGATGAGGCAGCTTGTTCCCCATATCCTCAATCCAACGAAGAAAGCCCGTTGAACCGGTATCTGCCCCTTGTTGTGTTGATTCCCCGGCACGATTTTCGTCCCGGCTCTCTTTGTTTTTTTCAGCCATAACTGTTTTAGATTAGATTTTGGTAAACACGTATCTTATTTAGAATGATTCTAGCTAACACTGCATGATTCAGCTTGTTGCAGTGGTGTGGCAAAAATAACATTTTAAGCGAATCATCATCAAGGGAAAACAAAAATGTCGGCGCAATAAAAAACCCGGCATGAAAGCACGCCGGGTTTTTTGAAGATCTGAGAAAAAATGTCTATTCCTCTTCTTTTTGTTCTTCTTCGTATGCTTTGAGCAGCTGATCCTGCACATCCATGGGCACCTGCTGGTATTCAGCAAATTGCATCCCATAAGTGGCGCGCCCGCTTGTGATTGAGCTCAGGGTGGTTGAATAACGGTTCATCTCAGCCAGCGGCACTTTTGCCTTGATGCGCTGATAGTTCCCCTCACTTTCCATGCCCATAATGAGTGCGCGGCGTCCCTGCAGGTCAGTCATTACATCGCCCATTTTCTCTTCGGGTACCATTACTTCCACATCATATACAGGCTCCATGATCTTTGGTCCGGCATCCCTGAATGCATCCTTGAACGCATGCCGGCCCGCAAGTTTGAAAGAGATCTCGTTGGAATCTACCGGGTGCATTTTGCCGTCGTAAACATTCACAATAATATCACGTGCATAGGAGCCTGTAAGCGGACCTTCTTCAATTTTCTCCATGATGCCCTTCATGATCGCAGGCATAAAACGTGCATCAATGGAACCTCCAACAATACAATTGTTGAATACCAGCTTGCCGCCCCAGTCCAGGTCATGTACTTCCTGTTTGCGAACAGGAAACTCGGTCTGGTTGGGTTTGTCTTCCTCATAGGGCTCGATCATCATGTACACCTCACCAAACTGCCCGGAGCCACCTGACTGCTTCTTGTGACGGTAGCTTGCTTTGGCCGGTTTGGTGATGGTCTCCCTGTAAGGGATTTTCGGTGAAACAAACTCAACCTCCACCTTGTGGATATTTTCCAGTATCCATTTGGCCACGTTCAGATGCATCTCTCCCTGCCCGGAAACAAGCATCTGCTTGAGCTCTTTGGATTGTTCATACCGCAGGGTGGGATCAATATTATACATCTCTTTCAGAACAGTACCCATCTTTTCCTCGTCACTTGAATTCTTCGCCCTGATCGCCATGCGGAAATTGGGATTGGGAAATGCAATGGGCTCTGCCCTGACTTCCTGGTTCTTCTGCGAAGTAAGGGTATGGTTGGTTTTGGTGTCTTTCAGCTTAATGGTAGCCGCAATGTCGCCGGGCATTACCTTTTCCAGCTTTTGGCGGTTCTTGCCGGCAACGGCAAACAACTGAGACAATCTTTCTTTGGTTTCCGTATGACTGTTGACAAGGTCAACCGATTCAGCAATCGAACCTTCATACACCCGGAAGAAAGACATCTCACCGAGATGGGGTTCTACAGATGTCTTAAACACAAGAGCGACGGTATCTTTACCCTGGTCCATTGTAAAAGCATTGCCTTCGGTATCCTTTTCAGGCTCCACTTCGTTGGGAGAAGGCAGATTGACGGTCACAAACTCCAGGAAACGGCCTGCACCCTGGTTGTGTTTGGCAGATCCGCACATAATCGGATACATGGTACGTGTGGCAATCCCCTGGTTGATTCCTTTGGCCAGCTCTTCCTCAGTAAGGGTTCCGTTCTCAAAGAAAACTTCCATAAGCGCCTCATCACTTTCAGCAGCAGCTTCAATGATGGCGTTACGGTACTCTTCTGCCTTGTCTGCCTCGGCATCTGGAATATCCAGTTCCTCAGGCTTGCCACCTTCAGCCGGGAATTTATACATTTTCATCTTCAGCACATCAACCACGCTGTCAAAATCCTGCCCGGGATTTACGGGATACTGGGCGATCAGTGCCTTGTCACCAAACTGTGATTTAACCTGACGAACCGCTTCGTCAAAATTGGCTTTTTCATGCTCAACCTGGTTGATCATGAAGACGGCGGGCTTTTGAAGACGGCTGACCTGGCGCCAGGTAATTTCAGTTCCGACCTCAACCCCGTTCTGCGCATTGATCACCATTACGGCTGTATCCGAAACTTTCAGGGCGGACACTACCTCCCCGATGAAATCATCAAAACCAGGGGCATCGATAATATTGACTTTATAACCATTGTGTTCGGCGTACATCACTGTGGAATAAACCGAGGCCTGCCTTTCCAGCTCAATTTCACGGTAGTCGGACACAGCATTTTTGTCATCCACGGACCCTCTCCGGTTAATTACACCGCCTTCAAACAGCATGGCTTCTGCCAGGGTGGTCTTCCCTGCCTTCGCCCCACCCACCAGGGCAATATTTTTTAGTTCATTGGTCTGATATACTTTCATAGCGACATCACAAGGTTTTAACGTGTATAATT
>PWHO01000262.1 GCA_003555385.1 Bacteroidales bacterium | reverse complement strand
GGTTGTCGAGTGCGGCGGCGGCCAGGCTGCCAACGGCTCCACCCCCTACGATCATGACATTTTTGATTTCAAACTTTTTCTTTCCGCTGAGTTCCAGCAGGGGATTAATCCCGGAGGGCTTGGTGACCACATAGGCGAGGTCTCCTTCACGGAATACGTCATCACCGCGCGGAATGATCGTTTCTCCCTTCCGGTGGATGGAAACAGCGCGAAAATTCAGCTGATCGTACTCCCGGGCAATCTCATAAAGACTCTTGCCGTTGACCGGGGCATTTTCTTCCAGTTTGACCAGCATCAGAGAAAGCTGGTGATCCGAGAAATCGAAAATTTCCGCCGCGGCCGTATTGGTAAGCAAATTGGCAATTTCTTTGGCGGCGATCTTTTCCGGGGAGACCAGGTAATCAATGCCAAGCTCCTTATAATGACCCCTGCAATCTTTGGCCAGGTATTCGGGTTCGTTAACCTTGGCAATGCACTTTTTGGCTCCGAGACGTTTTGCCAGCACCGCAGTAAGGAGGTTGAACCTCCCGTCATTATGGGCACTGATCATCAGGTCCGCTTTCCTGATGTTTGCATTCTTCAGGGTCTGAATGGAGGTAGAGTCGCCCACCATGGTCATCAGGTCGGAGTGGCTCTCGATCATTTTTAAAAAACCCCGGTCGGGCGCGATGAGTGTGACATCGTGATTCTCACCTGAAAGCAGTTCTGCCAGGTGGAGTGCCACTTCGCTGTCTCCTGCAATAATAATATTCATGGCTGACCTGTTTAAATGGCCCGTTTTTTAAGGGCAGAAAGCAACCAGCAAATATACGACCTTTTCCAAATTTACAATACCGTGGGGAAGTGTTTTCATGATTGCCGACCCTCATTGATCAGTACGAGTAGCTTCTCCACGGCGGAGTCGGGATCAAGGTTCTTATACACAGCTTTCCCACCCCGGAAAACCTGGAGGCTGCCGTTTGCCGCCCCAAGAATGCCAAAGTCTGCTCCCGCCATTTCTCCCGGCCCGTTTACCACACAGCCCATCACCGCGATTTTGAGCCCCGGCTTTCCACTCGCTTTATCCTTCACCATGTTGTATACCTTTTCCAGGTCATACGAGGTGCGCGCACAGGTGGGACATGCAATGAATTCTGTGTCCGAAATACGAAGACCGGTTGCCTGCAGCAACCTCAGCACCATGGATGAAAGAGATTTCTTCCCGTTGTGGTCAGGATTGTTGATCCATAAACCATGCAGCTTTCTTTGCAGCAACAGTGAACCGAATCGGGCACATAAGTCAATGGTTTGTTTGTCTTCAGAGTCGCCGGGAATGCTCGCTCTGGCAATAATTCCAGCACTTATGCCTGCGGACTGTATGCTGTCCTGTATTTCCGTGAGTTTTTCTGCAGGAAATCCTTTATCGAGGTTTGCGATCAGCAGAACGCGGTCTTCTGATGCCGCGGTATTTGCGCCGGGTACGTCATCCGGACTTTGCAATTCAATTAGTCTGAATCCTTTGGTGGAGTCAGGAGAATTTGCGGGATCGGATGTGACAACAATCGCTTTGTGATTCCCGGGCAGAGGCGGCGGGGGTGATTGTGGTATATGAAATTCGGGACTTTTTTCGGTTCCGGTACCTTCAACGGTTTCGGTGTTGAAGGATTGAAGGGTGAAACTGGCGGCAATCTCTTTGGCGAAGGCGATTTCATCTTCAGGTTTCCCGGTGAGACTTACACGAATGGTGTCGCCGATGCCGGCCTGCAGCAGCGGAATGATTCCCAGTGCAGATTTCATGCGGCCACTCTCACCGGCCCCTGCTTCAGTAACCCCGGTATGCAGGGGACAGGCCAGGTTTTCCTGCAGCATTCTTTCGGCCATAAGATGGTAGGAGGCGATCATGGTCAGGGGGTCGCTGGTTTTGAGGGACACAACGATGTTCGTGAACTCCAGCTCATGGAAAAGATGGAGGTATTCCATGGTGCTTTCCACGAGGGCCTCAGGGGTATGGCCATACCAGTCGATAATTCGTGGCGAAAGTGATCCTGAATTGGTGCCCACCCGAATGGCCGTTCCGTAGTCTTTGCAAACTCTTACAAGCGGAGACAGCCTGGAACGGACAATTTCCAGCTCTTCGCGCTGATCCGCTTCGGTCCATGCCTTTTTCCCGGCTTTCAGGGGGGTGTAATTCCCCGGATTGATCCTGACTTTCCCGACAATTTTCGCGGCTTCCAGGGCCAGTTCGGCACGAAAATGAATGTCCGCGATCAGGGGTTTGTTGCATCCGGACTGGTTCAGCTGACTCCGGATTCTTTTCAAACCTTCAAGAGATGCACTGTCAGGAACACTGATGCGCATGTAATCTGCCCCGGCATCAAAAGCTCTCAGGCATTGGTCAGCGGTTGCCTTCACATCCGTAGTGGGGGTGTTGGTCATGGATTGTACCCGGACAGGGTGGGCATGGCCGAGCGGGACACCGCCGATGTCCACTTCTCCTGAAGGAAATCGTTTATAACCAACTGTGCCCATGGTGTTTGGCTAGTTGAGCATTCCTTCTACCCGCTCGATTTTGCCGTCTACTGGTGCAGGTTCCAAACCCATGATGCGGGCGATCAGCGGGTAAAGATCGACCAGTTCAAATGGCGGATGTGTATGATTCGACTTGAAAGCCGGCCCCTGGGCGTAGAAGATGGTATGCATGTCTTTGTTGGCATTGTCCCAGCCGTGGGCACCACCAGTATTGAAATATTCACTGGGTTCTCCCCATCCGAGGCTCCAGGCCGAATCGGCCAGTACCACCATGTCAAGTGTTCTCGGGTTGTGTCCGAAATTAAGACGTTCCGGCAATTCTCCTGTTTTCCATACACTCAGATGGTCCACGTCTTTCAGGATGTTATAAATGCTGTCGGTCATCCCCTCCTCAGGCCGCCACATCATCATGGGGGTGCTTCTGAAAGCAATGTCCAGCCAGTCGCGGTCCACATACTCCTCCAGGTCGATGTATTTTTCCATGGTGACTTCTGTCATGCCATGATCAGAGGTCACAATCAGGTTCAGTTTGTCCGCCACCGGGAGGGCCGCAAATTTATCAAGCATTACCCCTAACAGGCTGTCCAGCTCTTCAACCATTGCGTCAATCTCCGGGCTGTCAGGGCCTGTTTGATGGGACAGGCCATCCGGTTCATTGAAATAAAAAGTGATGAGTTGCGGACGCTGCTCCAATGGCAGCTGAAGCCATGATACAACGGTGTCAATCCTTGCGGCGAAAGGGTCGCTGGTATTGTATTCCTTCCAGTAGGTGGGTTGCATCCCCTGAATGGGGGCTTCTGAACCAACCCAGAAATAGGATGCGGATGTCATTCCCTGCTTTTCGGCGGTGACCCAGATGGGCTCTCCCCCGTAGAAGATCCCGTTTTCTACAGCTTCCCTGTTCCGCATCGAGTAAACCATATCCAGCTCTTCGCAGTAAAAATTGTTGTTTACCAGGCCGTGGTTATCCGGATAAAGTCCTGTGGCCATGGTATAGTGATTCGGGAATGTGTTGCTGGGGAATGCCGGCATCACATATTCTGCTTTCACCCCGTTCTGTGCGATACGGTCCAGGTTAGGGGTATGTACACGATCGGCATAATCCCAGCGGAAACCATCCATTGACAGCATTACTAAATAGGCATCATGATCCTGATTCCGTTGATCTGGTTGGCACTGGCCAAAGGTCAAAAGGACGGCGGAGCCTAAAAGTACAATCAGGTATTTAAAGATGTTTGTGTGTTTCATTTTTATGGCAAGGTTAATGGTTGTTAACTTAATTATGTAACTAATTGATTATGGAATTATTGAGATGATATATGAGCGTTTGATTCCCTGATCCGGAAGGTAAAGGTTTTTCTGAGCCTGTTTTTGTAATGGTATAGCCCTGCATAGTAAGGGACCATCAATAAAGCAGCTATCAACGCAGACAATCCCTCGTTTCCGGTGAGCAGGGTAAGGGCAAACAGCGTGATCAGCATAATCAGAAAAGGGTAAATGTAGCCGAGCAGCAGGGCTTTATAACCCAGCGACCGCTCAATGGCCACAAGAACTTTCTGGCCTGCCCGGTACCGGTCCGCCTCGTCAGCAACAACCTCAACGGTTTTCCCGACCGATTCAACCATCCCGCAATGGCTTTTTGCCTGGCAGTGCCCGCAGGATGCCTGGGACTCGATCTGCACAAAAACCCTGTTGTCCTCCACCCGTTCCACAACGCCTGGGTGCTCAATCCGGTCTGATTTTTTTGTTGGCATAGCACTACAAAGATACGAAATAGTTCTCATGGGCTGAGGGTTGGGGAAGCTGTCTGTGGTTCAGGAAACGGGCAATGCAGTTGTTG
>PWHO01000154.1 GCA_003555385.1 Bacteroidales bacterium | reverse complement strand
TTTGTAAAAAGGCCAAGATCAAGGCTTGCGCGATTTTCGAAGAATTGAGCGTACTTAGCGTACGTGAATGTCGCCGGAAATCGCGCGTAACGCAGATATTGGACTTTTTACGAAGTCGTCATCCATTAACCGACCTCTTATTTCCCCCAGGACATCCAGGTTACACGTTTTTTTAAGCCAAGTGCGGAGCATTGCGAATTTTTCCGTCGCCGCAGGATCTTCTTTGCTCCGGGCTCCCCCCTGCTCAGAGGCGCTTTTTCTGAAGCCGGTTCCGAAGGATAATCGCCGCCAGGTTCATCCCCAGCACCAGGGCCATAAGCGTCAGGGCCGTTCCGTACTGGAGCGGGCGCGTCTTTGCGATTTCCGTTCCGGCCGTGGCAAGCACGTAAATATGATACGGCATGGCCATGACCTCGTCGAAAATCGATTTGGGCATTTCCCGCGAGAAAAAAACCGCGGCCGTGAACATGATAGGGGCGGTCTCGCCGGCCGCCCGGCTCATTCCAAGGATCAGACCCGTAATTATGCCCGGCAGCGCCTCGGGCAGAACCACCCGGTAGATGGTCTGCCAGGGGGTGGCGCCCAGGGCAAGGGATGCTTCCCGGTTGGCCTGGGGGACGGCCCGCAGGGCCTCCTCGGACGATCCGATCACCAACGGCAGGATAAACGCCCCAAGGGTCAGGGAGCCGGCAAGAATGCTCACCCCCATCTTCAGCCAGATCACGAAGAAAGCCAGGCCGAACAGACCGTAAACCACGGAGGGGACACCGGCCAGGTTGACAATCCCCATTCGGACGATTCGTACCCAGCGGCCGGAGCCCGCGTACTCGTTCAGGTAGATGGCCGTACCCACCCCCAGGGGGAAGGCTACGGCTATGGAGCCGATGGAAAGATACACCGTACCGACAATACAGGGCCAGATCCCGCCCTCTGTCATGGATTGCCGCGGCGCCTGGGTTAAAAACTCCCAGCTGATGGCCGAAATCCCCTGCACAGCGATAAAGGCCAGAAAAACGAACAAAGCACCCACGTTGATAAAGACCGCTGCCCGAATTACCGTGAAGGCGGTATGCTGAACAATTTTCCGCTTCGTTATCCGTTGGAATTCCATCATCCTGCTCCTCTTCATACGCTGTCTGCCGGCTAAAGCGATGCCGCGCCCACCTGCTTGTGCTTTTGCGCCAGGTGCGCGGCGATCATGTTGAACACAAAGGTAAAAGCGAACAGCACCAGCCCGATGGCGAACAGGGCATGGTAGTGGTCGCTTCGGAACGGCGTGTTCCCCATTTCGGCTGCGATGTTGGCTGGCATGGGCCGGACCGGGTCGAAGATGGACGCCGGTATGATGGCCGCCCCCCCGGCCACCATCAGGACCACCATGGTTTCCCCGATCGCACGGGAAATGCCCAGGATCACCGCCGTCGATATGCCCGTAAGCGACGCCGGCAGGATCACGCGCGCGATCGTTTCCCAGTGAGTGGCCCCCAGCGCCATGGACCCTTCCTTCATGTGCGCGGGAACCCCGTAGATGGCGTCTTCCGAGATGCTGGCGATGGTCGGCACGGCCATGAACGCCAGCATGACCGATGCGTTGAACAGGTTGAGCCCGGTCGTGAGCCCGAAGGTCTCCTGGAGAAAGGGCGCCACCACGACCATACCGAAAAAACCGATCACCACCGTGGGCAGCCCTTCAATGAGCTCGATGGTCGGTTTGACCACGGCCCGGACCTTTGGATGCGCGATTTCCGCGAGATAAATCGCACTGCCGATGCCCAGGGGGATTGCGATCAGGGACGACAAAACCACAACGGACGCCGATCCCGCGATCAATGGCAGAATTCCGAAATCCGGCGGATAGTGCGTGGGGTACCACATGGTCCCGAAAAGAAAGTCCCGGATGGGGACCGTGTCGAATATCGGCAGGCCCTCCATGATCAGAAAAAGCAGGATCAGGGTCAACACAATGATCCCGCTCGCACCTACCACGAGAAAAAATATATGAATCAACAGCTCTTTTGCACGGCGCTTTGTACCCATGACAGCACACCACCCCGATAAATTGCGCGGAAGCCGGAATGTACATCCGGCCCCCGCTAGTTATTTATTCAGTGCCGGAACGAAAACCGTCTTTTTCGTCCTGGCTTAATAAAGCGGAACGTAGCCTGTTTCCTTTACCAGCTTCTGCCCCTTTTCCGGGTGCAGCGCATATCTGATGAATTTCAGCGTTTCTCCCTTCGGCCAGTCGTCGGTGAAAAACCACAGGGTTCGGGATACCGGGAAGTCGCCGCTCGCTGCATTGGCATAGCTCGGTGCCACGCCGTCCAGGCTCACCGCCTTGAGGTTTTCGGTCAGGTAGCCGATTCCGATGTAGCCAATGGCGTTGCGATTGCCGGATATCTCCTGCACAATGGCGCCGTTGGAGGCGAGGAGCTGGGCTCGCGGGGTCGGGCGGGCGCCCTTAAGGGCAACTTCGTTCCATACCGCATATGTACCGGAGTCCGAGTCCCTGGATATCACTGCAATCGAGCGGTCCTCGCCGCCCACGTCCTTCCAGTTCCGGACTTTACCTTCGTAAATGGCCTTGAGCTGGTCCAGGGACAGGTTGTCCACCGGGTTGTCCGGATGCACAACCGGAATGATGGCGTCCAGCGCAACGGCAAAAGGAACCGGATAGTGGCCGTTATTGATCGCGTTTTCGACCTCTGACTGACGGATCCACCGGGAAGACTGAGCAATATCGGTGGTGCCGTCCACCAGCGCCCGGATCCCGTTGCCGGAGCCGCCGCCGGAAATGGAGATATTGACATCGGGATATTCATCCATATATGCCTCCGCAAGGATCTGGGATATCGGCAAAACGGTGGTCGATCCGTTGATGGAAATCCGCTCGGCAGCCAACGCAGACGCCCCGAAAACCAGAAGCGCTGCCGCTGCCAGGCAAAGCGTTTGAAAAATTCTTCGTCCATGATTCTTCATAGTGTGAAATCCTCCTTGTTTTTGTTATGGAAAATGCATAATCGGTTTATGCGAAGACACGTTTCCGTAAACGCACTCTCAAAGTAAACCCGTAATATGACGATTCTGTGACAGGTCCGTGGAAAAACAACGAAAATTTCATGTCACGGGAATGACAACCAAACTTCATGAAATTGTAACAATCGGGGTTTATTAGTGTAGCTGCAGGATTCGAATCCATAAAATACCGGAAAAATCAGGAACAAAGAAAATGGATAAAACCGTGCTGGTGGTGGAAGACGACCAGGATATACTCGGTCTTATTGAGTGGCACATCAAGGCGGAAGGTTTTCGGGTGCTCACCGAAAAGAACGGGGAAAAGGGGCTGAAGGCGGCCTTGCGTGAAAAACCGGATCTGATCGTGCTGGACCTTATGCTTCCCGGCCTGGATGGTCTTGCCGTGTGCAAACAGCTTCGGAAAACCGCCGCAACCGCGCATACCCCCGTTCTCATGCTCACAGCCAAGGGAGAAGAAATCGATCGGGTCGTCGGCTTTGAGCTGGGTGCCGATGACTACATGGTCAAGCCGTTTTCCCCGCGGGAACTGATCCTGCGAATCCGGGCCATTCTACGACGCGGGGAAGGCGTGCCGGAACAACCCACCGTTATCCGGCACGATGACTTAATGATCGATACGGAAAAGCATTGCGTCTTCATCGGAGACGCTCCGCTGGAACTGACCGTCACGGAATTCAATCTTCTCCTGGAACTTGTCAGGAGCAGGGGAAGGGCCTGGACCCGGGACCAGCTTCTGGACCGGGTGTGGGGATACCGGTTTGAAGGGTATCACAGAACCGTGGATACGCATATCCGGCGGCTGCGCCGGAAACTCGGCCCCCTTTCGGACAACATTGAAACCGTGCGCGGCATCGGCTACCGGTTAAGGGAGTGATAATTGTGAAACGGCTCCAATCCATGCGATTCGGCATCCGCATCCTGGCGGCGTTCTGGCTGGTTCTGATTGTGGCCATCTGTATCCCGGGGGTGTATATCTATTATTCCCTCAAGGACGACTTCATCGAGACGTCCCGGAGCAAGGCCTACGAAAACCTTGATTTCATCGAATGGCTTGCCGGGCGGCACCAGCCGTTTGAATCGGAACGGGAATTATACGAATGGTGCGACATGTATGCGGCGCAGCTGGGGTACCGCATCACCGTGATCACAGGCGATGGTCGGGTTGCAGCCGATTCGGACGTATTGTGGGAAAAGATCGCGGACATGGAAAACCATGCCTACCGGGAAGAGGTATCCGCCGCCCGGCAAGCCGGTCAGGGATCGTCCATCCGGTATTCCGACACCATCAACCGGCACCTGATCTATGCCGCACGCC
>PWHO01000047.1 GCA_003555385.1 Bacteroidales bacterium | reverse complement strand
GGATCAGGATGGTGATCATCATGGCTGCAGTGGCGGTATTGCTCATAAACATGGAAAAAACCGCCGGGATGATCATAATGCCCAGCATCACATATTTGGGGTCAGTTCCGAATGGCCGCAACAGGTAATTGGCCAGGTTCACATCCAGCCCAACCTTGCTGACGGCACGGGCAAGAAAAAACCCGCCAAGAAAGAGCATAATGATGGGTGACCCGAACACAGCCATGATGTCCTCATATGCGATCCGCTCCCCCAATGCAACCCCTTCCGCAACAAAGCCTTCCTGAAACACCCCATGATCCGACACCAGGAGAAGCAAGAGCACGATCACTAGAATGGAAGTGGCATAAATCGGAACGGGTTCAAGCACCCAAAAAAGAACGGCAAGTACAAATACGGCAATTACCCTGTGCTCAACAGTGGTTAAATTTTCAATGGGAATCCAGTGTGTGGGGATGAGGGCCACGATCAACGGAATTCCAATGGCAAAAAGCAACTTCAACCAGGGCGTTCCCTTCATATAAAATTTCGATGGGTTAACCGGAGCTATTAGCGGCTTAACAGGTTAAGATCAGCGACGTTTTCTTTCGATTTCCGCAATCCGTCCGGAAAGCTGCTGTGCCCGGCTGTCAAGTGCAGACCGCCCAACAAGGGTGAGTTTCTTTTCGTCACTGCCCACCGTCATTTCTGCGAGCGGGAAGATGGCAATATCCACGTCCACATCATATGCCAAAACAGGAATCCATCCATCTTCTGCCTCGCGGATCAATGCCAGTCCGGCTTCTGCTCCGTCTCCAGCAGCTGAGGAAACATGTCCGAGGCCGTATTCTTCATGCACATAATCCTTCAGGTCTGATATGTCGACTCCAATCACAAAATTGCCGCTGACACTAACAGGCTGGTCAAATTCCACCCACATGGCTTCACCAAGTTCCACTGTGGCTTCCACTTCTGCCATAGGAATTGTTTCGGATCCCAGCACATCGCCAGGGCTCTCTCCATCATAATCCCAAATCTTGAATACGACATCACCTTCCGTCCCATCCCTGGCTCCAATCCAGAAGAAAGCACCGGCAATGGTGAAATTGCCATCCTCCTCGAATACCTGTCCGTAAGCGTCATCACCATAAATATTGGTACCGAAGATGTATCCCGGGTTTTCATTTTCTTCCTCAGCAGCCCACGAAAGTAAATTTGCCTCTGAGGCATTTTCCCAATTCCCGGGAAAGAGCAGATCACCTTCAATCGTGTCGGTGGTAAAACTCAGGTTTTCTCCATAGGCAGTGCCCTCCACATTTGTGGCATAAGCACGCACATGGTATTCGGTGGAAGAGGAAAGCCCGCTGAGGGTTAAGGTAAACTCACCCTCGCCGCTGCCACCGGACACATGTCCCAGGTTTTCATCCACCGTAGGTTCAGCAGAAGTGTCCCAAACAAGTCCACGTGCAGTGACCATCGCGCCACCTTCATCCGTGACAGCACCGCCACCTTTGGCACTCATTGCGGTCACATCCTCAATGGGTGAAGTACTCACTGTTGGCAATTCAACCGGATCATCGTCTAAACAACCGTAAGCAAAAATCAGGGCAAGCGCTATGATGGTCATGGGGGAAATCAGTCTGATCATTTTCTGTCGCATAAAATATCGTGTTTAATGATTAAAAATCGGATAAAGAGCCTGAATACATAACAAATTCCCTGCCAAAGTGTTTGTCCGTCAATTGAGCGGGTTCATCACACTACCGATAAACAGCAGGGAATTGGTTGTGCGTTCCCGGATGGCAAATATAAAAGGCTGATCAACGATGAACTCGGATGGTTCCGGGCCAACGCTGGTCAGCTCAATACCAATGGTCGTCACGGCAGCAGCTTCCGTTCCTTCTTCGTTGACTTCCACAAAGGTGTTCTGTTTGACAAAACTGACAAAAATTTCCTGGTCGGAGATTCCTGAAAGGTCGGCCAACCGAGGCTCAAAAGCATCCGTCATTCCCAGTCCTTTTAACTGGTCATTGAGCACTTTTTCATACTCAAACTCAAATTTAGGCATCTTCACCAGAATCTCCCGGGTACCATGCTGCTGATCCAGGGAAGAGGTGATTTCCTGCCAGATAGCCGGCGAGAAGTCTTCATAATACGCGCTGAGGTCATTGTCGGGAACAATCACGACCATGGAAAAATTGGTCCGGCCGTATGGCATCTCTGCCACACGATACCCATCCCCGTCGTATGTCCATATCCCCATATCTCCAATCATGGTCGGCACTTCAATTTCCGGGCCGTCGTCCGGGAAAAAAGGCTGGTTGCGGGTGTCCGCCTCATCAAATTGCTGTGTCCATTGCCCCTTGAAATAGAGGGCATTCATCAGGAACATCATCATCAACGGATCGATCTCATCAATGACCTGGTCAATTCGCCCCTCCGTATTGTCACTGGCCCACTGGTTGATAACATCCACGGCGGAAGGGTGACCAAAATCCAGCCCCTCAATATTTGCATCGAACGCTGTATCCATCACATCCAAAAATGGTGCCTTCACCTCAAAGTCATCGCGGTAAAATACCGCATTGGCAAGGGTCAGGGCTACTTTCGGATCCGCATCCAGCAGCTGCCCGACAAGGCTCCGGTAAGCATCATTGATCTCACCCATATTCATGTCGGCCGGATACCCCAGCATGGCACGAATCTGCTCATAGCTGTCTCCCTCGCATCCGTTAAGCAGCATGGTGAGTGCGGCACTGGCACTCAGGGGGGAAAGCATCAGGTTGCCTGTTTCCTGCCGGGCGGTTTCCGTAAAGAGCTGGATGCCGAAATCATTGCTGCTGCCAAGCACTTCGGCGCCACGTGCAGTCAGTTCAATCTGTTTGGGTTCGGTCTGTTCTTCAACAACTTCATCCTCCTTGTCACAGGAAGAAGCGCTGGTAAGCAGAAGAACCGTCAGTAAAAAGATCAATGTTTTCCCCATGACTTTTGATTTGGGATAATAGGTGAACGTCAGCTGCAATTACCTTATTATAATCGGTGTTTAAAATCTGACTCTCAATTACCCAGGTTGACCCTTAGCGGCCCTGGCTTGACTCCCGGTGACCCTGCAACCAGGCCGGCATCCGGCGACCCGGCAAATTCACCAGCAAGCCATGGATAATTCCCTTAGTGAAGATTTGAACCCAGCAGGTGTATAAACTCTGCACGGGTCTTGTCGGTCAGAAAGGCCCCGGTGAAATCACTGGTGGTGGTCACGGAGTTTTGTTTCTGGATGCCCCGCATCATCATGCAATAGTGATGGGCTTCAATCACCACCGCCACACCGAGAGGATTCAGCGTATTCTGAATGCATTCCTTGATCTGTGTCGTGAGACGTTCCTGCACCTGCAGCCGGCGGGCATAGGCATCCACCACCCTGGGGATCTTGCTCAGCCCCACTATATAACGTTTGGGGATATAAGCCACGTGGGCCTTGCCCACAAAGGGCAGCATATGGTGCTCGCACATGGAATATATCTCAATGTCTTTAACGATCACCATCTGCTTGTAATCCTCCTGGAACATCGCTGATTTAAGAATTTCAGCAGGATCCAGGTCGTAACCATGCGTAAGAAACTGCATGGCCTTGGCCACCCGTTCGGGGGTTTTTTCCAGCCCTTCCCTTGAAGGGTCCTCCCCTACCAGCGACAGCACTTTTCTGTAATGGCCTGCCAGTTCTTCGATCTTCTGGGGATTGTACTGATCTATTTTCTCATAGTCATCCATCTTGTTCTCAATGACCATGTCGCGATTGATTTCTGATGCCATGGGTTTAATGATTTGTCGGCGCTGACGCGCCTCGGTTTGTCGAGGGCTATCGCCCTCTTCAGTTGTTAGTTTGTCGGCGCTTCGCGCCTCCTCCATCTTCTTCCTTCCCAAAGTACTCCACGAAGTTCTTCTCCGTCTCCACCAGTTTCACACAATACAGCCTGGATCCGGTCTCCCTGATTGGCGACTCCAGTTGCTCCCAGATGCCGATGGCCAGGTTCTCGGTAGAAGCCAGGCGGCCCTGCATAAAATCCACCTCCAGATTAATGTTTTTGTGATCTACCTTTTCTATCACAAAGGTATCAATAATACGGCTGAGATCCTTGAGGTTCATCACAAAACCCGTGCCCGGATCGACCTCACCCTCCACAGTTATATAAAGAGTGTAATTATGCCCGTGCCATTGGGGGTTGGAACATTTCCCAAACACTTCAAGGTTTTTCTGATCATCCCATTCGGGACGAAACAGGCGGTGGGCTGCGTTAAAGGTTTCCCTCCGGGTGATGCGCATATACAACTGTTTTGGTTATGATTATAAATGTTAAACAGCTGCAGCGGCCAAAG
>PWHO01000056.1 GCA_003555385.1 Bacteroidales bacterium | reverse complement strand
CGTCGCCGGGTGTTTCCTGTTTATACTCATCAGGAACGGGCAGTCCTGCCTGCATTTCGGGTAACATGGCCTCGAAGCGTTCCAGATGCTTGCTCCACTCCAGGTCTTTTATCAGCAAATACGAACTGTGTGCTTCCTTGTAGCCAAATTTTCGATCCTCACCTGTATTGACGGGGCCAACCACAAAATCTATATTGTTGTCACGCATCTGCATCCATGCCTTGTCACTTTCGTAATAGTTGTCGGTTGTCAGTGCCTCCGCCCGTTCTTCCAGATATTTGGCAAGCGGTTCATAGTCAGCCAGCCGGGCTGCTTCATGCAATAATCGTGCTGCCTCCTGGTTCAGGGCTGTATATGCTTCTGCGTAGGGAATTGCGATCAGTTCTCCATCCGGGTCACGACGGATGATCGTATGCGGATTGTTTTTATCCGGATTATCCCAGTCGTCAAATTCCTGTCTGTCCATATCATGCGGGTAGAAGTTGGCCCCCAGTGGTTTATCATCAAACCCGGGATAAAATGCGGTGTGCCCCTCCAGCCTTCCCCAGGGGCCATAATTGATCCTGGCATACTTACGGGCATATTCATCTGTAATGTGCTCCATGAGTTCATCCTTGTCTCCGTAGGACTGCAACCAGAAAATATCGTCCATTACCCTGGCCACCTCAATGAGGATGGGAATCATATTACGCTCATTTTCGCTGAGCCGGGATAGATCCGTGGCGAGGGTCACTTCTTCATACTGGTTGATCTTTTCACTTAGCTGTTCCTGGGATTCACTGTCGGTTGAAGGGCCGCAACCAATGAGCAGGGACATAGAAAACAGGACCTTAATAAATATCAGCTTCTTTTTCATAACTGTGGATTGGTTTATGGAGTTGATTTACTTTCTCATGATTTTGTCAATGGCCAAAACCCCGTCATCTTCATTTGTTTTGTGAGCACATTGGTTCAATGCGCGGGCAATGCCCCTGACGGCATTCATCAGGTCGGTGTGTGCCACGCATCCCATATGCCCGATCCGGATATAACGGCCTTTGATCTCGGGCAGCAGTCCTCCTGCAATGATGACTTCTGCCTCTCCCATGGCTTTCATGAAATCAGGCAGGGAAACATCATCCGGGAGGTAAGGGGCCGACAGGGTATTGGCCGTAACCGTTTCATTTTTGGGGATCATTGATAATCCCAATGCGCGCATGGCTTCGCGGAAGGCCTTTCCATTCTTTTTGTGGCGCTCAAAACGTTCCGGAAGCCCCTCTTTTAGTATGTTTCCCAGTCCGGCTTCCAGGGCCATTACCAGGTTTACGGCCGGGGTGCCGAAATAGGCGGGCTTTCCTGCTGTGTAGGCCTCCATGATGGGCAGCCAGTTGTCCCAGTCAGCATAATAGCTGCGGACCGGGGTTTTACGGCTTTTCCAGGTTTCCATCGCTTTGGGTGAGGCCACAAGCATTGCCAGGCCGGGGGGTACCCCGATGGCTTTCTGAGAAGCCGTCAGTACCACGTCAATTCCCCATTCTTCCTGCCGGATCTCTTCCCCGGCCACCGAGCAGACACCATCAAGCACGGTAAGTACGTTGTGTTTGCGGCCCAGGGCGCCCATGGAAGCAGCATCGACCATCACGGCTGTTGAGGTATCCACATGGGTAAAAGTCATCAGTTTGTAATCCTTGTGCTGCAGTTCCGCTTCTATGTCTGCTGTTTCTACAACTTCTCCCACGGGAGCTTCCAGGATGGTAACATGCGCTCCGTGCCGTTCAAGAATATCGGCATATCGTCTTCCGAAATAACCGGTAGAGATTACCAGGGCCTTGTCGTTTTCTTCAATAAGATTGGCCGCGGCCATCTCCATGGCCAGGGTTCCAGTGCCGGCCACCAGGAATGGTTGTCCTGACGGACACATCCATACTTCTTTCATCATATTGAGGCAGTTGCCGAATGATTTGATGAAATCCGGTGCAGTGTGACTTTTGGGTGGTTCACCCATCGCCTTGAGTACATCGGTTTCACATTCAATGGGTCCGGGGATCATCAGGATTTTTCTGTTGGTAGTCATGGTTTGATAGGTTAATTGGTTGTTGGTTAGTTAGTCGGCGCTGACGCGCCTCCGGTTGTTAGTTTGTCGGGGGCTGGCGCCCCCTCCAGTTGTTAGTTGTTGGTTTTATGGTTTAATTGGTTGGATGCCTGCGTGTTGAAGGATTTCAAAAAGCTTGTTTTTTGTTTCAGGTTTCATTGGTTGGATGGGTTGGCGGGCTGGGCCGCCGTAAAGACCCAGGTGGTCCATGGCCGCTTTCAGAGCGGGAACTCCCCATTGCCTGGTAACGGCTGTGTTCGGGGGGATCATTTGTTGCTGCAGTTTCCTGGCTTGTGGCAGTTTCCCATCAAGAAAGTACTTGTAAATCTGAATGCATTCGTCAGGGGCGATATTCGCAAGGGCAAGGATGCCCCCGACGGCGCCCAGAGACAATGCGGGCAGCAGAAAACCTGCCGAACCGGCCAGTACCTGAAATCCTGGTTTTGATTGCCCGATAACCTGTCCCATCTTTGCCAGGTTGCCTCCGGAATCTTTTAGCCCGATAATGTTCGGATGGTCCGCAATTGCCAGGATCATGTCAGCCCCCAGGTCCATACCACTGTTGGCCGGCATATTGTAAATCAAAACGGGAATCTCTGATGACTCAGCCACAGCGTGGTAATGGGCCATCAATGCCTCTTTATCCATCAGCCCTTTATAGTAAAACGGGTGAAGAACCAGTGCAGCGTCGGCTCCGGCTCGGGCTGCCTCTGCAGTGAGCCGGATGGTTTCACGGGTAGATTGGCCGCCTGTGCCCGCGAGCATGATCTTTCCCTCAGGAATGGCTTGCCTGGCTGCATGATAGGCCTCCGTTTTTTCTTTTTCCGAAAGCATTACCAATTCGCCGTTGGATCCGAGTATCAGGAAGCCCGCCAGCGGGTAATGGCTCAGTGCTCTGATGTTGTATTGAATTTTTTCCGGAGAAAGGTTCTCCTTGTCATCGAAAGATGTGGGAAGCGGAGGGAAGATGCCGTTGAAGGAGATCATGTTGGTTAATTGGTTATTGGTTAGTTGGTTTTCGCGGGCTGGAGAATGGGAAAGCTGTCGATGGCCTGGTATATGGGCAAAGCGGTTGTTGGTTATTTATATACGACAGTGACGCATCTCACGCTGACGCAGCTTTTGCGTTTATGGACAAAAACGCAAAGATATGTGTTTTGATTACATTGCAATGCATATTGCGGCTTTATTGTGGCCCCTTACAAAGTCTGGCCACCCGGGGCTCCTTGGCTTGTAATCATCCACAGCAGCGTATTATGGCTCCTTTCCAAAGCCTGGCCCTTGGGGTGGTGCCGGTCAGTACTCAAGGTCTCTTGAGACGGTGTTGATCAGGGGTTCTCCTTTCTGCAGACGTTGGTAGTTTTCCATCACCTGCATGGCCACTGAATGCGGATCGGTCAGACTGGCCACATGCGGGGTTATGTCAATTATTGGGTGTTCCCAGAAGGGATGGTCCTCCGGCAGTGGTTCGGGGTCAAATACATCGAGGTGGGCACCGCTTAAATGCCCTTCATCAATGCACTGGATCAGGTCTTTATCCACCACATGGGCGCCACGGCCGAGGTTGATTACGTGGGCTCCCAACGGTAGTTTCCTTAGCAAATGCTTGTTGATGATGCCGTTTGTTGCACTTGTGAGGGGTAGTAAACAGATCAGGATTTGGCAACCTTTCAGGAAATCACCGAGCTGATCATTGCCATGATATTTTGTATAGGCAGCATCCCTGCCAGGCGTTCTTCCCCAGCCATCTACTTTGAATCCGGCCTTCAGCAAATAATTTGCGACATGATGACCGATCATACCTGTTCCCATGATACCAACCCGGACATTCTTAATACGCAGATAGCGGTGTTTTTTCCATTGGTTCTCTGCCTGGTATCGACAGTAACGTGTAAGTCCGCGCATATGCTTTAGTACAACGGAAAGGGCAAATTCCGCCATGTCGCCTGAAAGTAATGGATCAATGATCCGGGTAATGGCTACGCTGGCTGGGATTTGCTGGTCTTTTACGAGGTGATCAACGCCTGCCCCGAATGAGGAGATGGCTCTCAGGTTTGTAAATTGGCGAAAGAACCCGGGTGGATGATTCCAGGCCAGGGCAAAGGTGATATCGCTGGGGTCTTGCACCTGTTCGGGGAGATAGACCGGCACAGAAAGGTCGGCTTCTTTCAGGGCTTCGACCCAACTGTCCAGTTTCTTTCCGGGACTTACAATCAGAATTGACATGGGTACTATGCTTCAACAAGGTTAAACACATCCCGAATTTAAGAAAATTCTGAAATATTCAGTACGATTGAAAAAAGGTCCTGGAGCAGGCT
>PWHO01000006.1 GCA_003555385.1 Bacteroidales bacterium | reverse complement strand
CTTCATAATAAGTATTGTTGAGGATGGATTTTAGTCATTTGAAATTTACAACAATATCTGTTTCCGTGCAAGAAGCTTTTCCCTCAAATTATCAATCAGTTATTTGCAATTTGATACCACTCAAAAACAAAAAAACCGTAAATTTGTACTCCTTTTTTCAAGGGTACCCGTTTTATTGTAAGTTTTTATCAATACGGGTTCATTGATCGAAAGTCAAACCGATTGTGTTTAAATAAAAAAAGAGAAAATGGAGAAACAAAGTAAGAAAGTGTATTTTTTCGGAGGAAAAAAGGCAGACGGAGACGCCACAATGCGTAACATTCTGGGCGGCAAGGGAGCCAACCTCGCAGAAATGATCAATATCGGTGTACCGGTACCTCCCGGATTTACCATTACTACCGACACTTCCACATTGTATAACCAGGTGGGACATAATGGGGTGGTGAAAGCCATCGAAGAGGAAGTCAGAGAGAACATGCGTCGTGTAGAAGAAGAGATGGGCGCAGGATTCGGAGACAAAGACAATCCGCTTTTGCTGTCAGTACGTTCAGGTGCACGTGCATCCATGCCGGGCATGATGGACACAGTACTGAACCTGGGCCTCAATGAAAAAACCCTGGAAGGTCTCAGCAAAAAGACAGGCAACGAGCGCTTTGTATGGGATTCATATCGCCGTTTTGTGCAAATGTATGGCGATGTGGTGATGGGTATGAAACCCGACAGCAAAGAGGAGGAAGATCCCTTTGATGTGATCATGGACGAACTCAAAGAAGAAAAAGGCGCAGATACCGATCAGGATCTCAGCACAGATGACCTGAAGGAACTGGTTAACCGCTTCAAAAAAGCCGTTAAGGAGAAAACAGGCAAAGATTTTCCGGAAGATCCATGGGAGCAACTCTGGGGATCAGTAATGGCTGTTTTTGAATCATGGAATAACCCGAGGGCAACCTATTACAGAAAAAAATATAACATCCCCTCAGAATGGGGAACCGCCATCAATGTACAGGCGATGGTATACGGAAACATGGGCGACACTTCCGCTACCGGCGTAGCCTTTACCCGCGATGCCGCTACCGGAGAGAAGATTTTTAACGGTGAATACCTGGTAAATGCACAGGGTGAAGATGTGGTTGCGGGAACCCGCACACCCAGGCAGATCACCAAGGAAGGATCTCTTCGCTGGGCCAAACTGCAAAGTGTTTCAGAAGAGGAAAGAAAAGAAGTTTATCCCTCACTGGAAGAGCTTTTCCCGGAAATTTACAAAGAACTTGACCAACAGCAGGAAAAACTGGAAAAACACTACGGAGACATGCAGGACCTGGAGTTTACGATCCAGGAAGGCAGGCTCTGGATGTTGCAGACCCGCAACGGCAAGCGTACCGGACCGGCCATGGTGACGATTGCCATGGATATGCTGCGCGAAGGAATTATTAAGGAAGAGGAAGCCATGTTGCGCGTGGAGCCCGGTAAACTGGACGAATTACTCCACCCTGTGTTTGACACTGAGGAACTGGCCAAAGCCAATCTTTTGGCAAAAGGACTTCCCGCCTCACCAGGTGCAGCAACCGGACAGATTGTTTTCTTTGCCGATGATGCTGCCGAGTGGGCGGCAAAAGGGAAGCAAGTTATCCTGGTGCGCGTAGAAACATCTCCTGAGGACCTCAGTGGCATGGATGCTGCCCGGGGTATTTTGACAGCCCGCGGGGGTATGACATCCCACGCCGCAGTTGTTGCCCGGGGAATGGGCAAATGCTGCGTTTCAGGTGCAGGTGCCCTGAACGTGAATTACAGGAAAAAAACCATGACCATTGACGGAAAAGAGTTTAATGAGGGAGACTTTATCTCTCTGAACGGAACAACCGGCGAGGTTTTCGAAGGCAAGGTCAAAACAATGGATCCGGAGATGAGCGGAGATTTCGCAAAACTGATGGAACTGGCCGATAAGTACACCCGTATGCATGTCCGGACCAATGCCGATACCCCGAAAGATTCAAAAGTGGCGCGTGAATTCGGTGCCAGGGGAATTGGTCTTTGCCGGACGGAGCACATGTTTTTCGAAGGGAAACGGATTTCCGCCATGCGCGAAATGATTTTGGCCAAAGATGAAACCGGGCGCCGTAAGGCACTGGAAAAACTTCTGCCAATTCAGCGCGAAGACTTTGAGGGGATCTTTGAAGCCATGCATGACCTTCCGGTAACCGTGAGGCTGCTTGATCCTCCGTTGCATGAATTCCTTCCCCATGAGGAAGAAAACCAAAAAGAGATGGCCAAAGAAATGGGAATCTCCCCGGAAGAGGTGAAGGCCAACGTGGACGCCCTGCATGAAACGAACCCCATGCTCGGACACAGAGGTTGCCGTTTGGGCAATACCTACCCGGAAATTTCTGAAATGCAAACCAGGGCAATCATTGAAGCCGCCCTCAACCTGAAGAAAAAAGGCGTGAACGCCATCCCGGAGATTATGATTCCGCTTACAGGAACTGAGAAGGAAATGCAGCTCCAGGAACAAATCGTACGCAATACTGCGGAACAAGTGTTTGAAGAGCGGGGCGAAAAAGTGCATTACCTGGTGGGTACCATGATTGAAATCCCCCGGGCCACGCTGATTGCGGATAAAATTGCCCAAAATGCCGAGTTCTTCTCCTTCGGGACCAATGACCTCACCCAGATGACCTTTGGGTACTCAAGGGATGACGCAGGACGATTCCTTCCCATCTATCTTGAAAAAGGACTGCTTGAAAACGATCCTTTCCAGGTGCTTGACCAGGAAGGTGTCGGGCAACTGGTGAAGATGGGTGTTGAACGCGGTCGTCAGGGACGTCCGGGACTGAAAATCGGCATCTGCGGAGAGCATGGCGGAGAGCCCAGTTCTGTTGAATTCTGCCATACGGTTGGAATGGATTACGTCAGCTGCTCACCTTTCCGGGTGCCAATTGCACGATTGGCAGCTGCCCAGGCTGTAGTGAAAGAAAAACTGGTGAAGGAAGGCGGATCCGCTTACTCCACCAATTAATCAGCACTGCAATTCCGGCAATATAAATCAATGTCGCCTGTTTTTTTAAGCAGGCGACATTTTTATATATACTTCCGGCGAGTTGTCGTGAATGAAGGCCTGAGCTTTGTGCATTTCCCGGTACATCAGAGTATCATTCTGAATAAAGGGGATTTCTTTTCTGAATTCATTGTACAATTCTTTCAGAATGGGAGCCGCTTTTGCAGTTTCCCGAAACCCGAGTGCCTGACAGGCTGTAAGCAACTCTATTCCCAACACTTTTTCCAGGTTATTCAACACCGAGATGGTTTTTACCGCGGCATTGGCACCCATACTCACGTGGTCTTCCTGTCCTTGTGATGATTCAATGGAATCGACGGATGCAGGGGTGCAAAGCTGTTTGTTCTGACTCACGATGGAAGCGGCTGCGTACTGGGGAATCATAAACCCGGAATTCAGCCCCGGGTTGGCTACCAGGAAAGAAGGAAGATTACGTGTACCCGAGATCAGCCTGTAAACACGTCGCTCAGAAATATTGGCCAGTTCGGCCAGGGCCATACTCAGGAAGTCAAGGCCCATGGCAAGGGGCTGACCGTGAAAGTTCCCTGCCGAAATAATCAGGTCGTCATCCGGGAAAAGCGTAGGGTTATCCGTTACCGCATTCATTTCGTGCAGAAACACCCCGGCCACATATTTGATGGCATCCTTGCTTGCACCATGTACCTGAGGGATACAGCGAAAAGAATAGGGATCCTGGACGTAATTCCTTTTCTCCTGCATAAGATCACTTCCTTCCAGGATCTTGCGGATATTTTCCGCAGTTTCGAGCTGCCCGGGATGATGCCTTACCCTGTGAACCTGTTCAAAAAAAGGATCAGAACGCCCCATAAACGCCTCCAGCGACATGGCTCCGGTAAGATCTGACCAGAGAGACAAGTCAAATACCCTGGTTAGTGCCCATACCCCGTAAGCTCCCATAAACTGTGTTCCGTTCAACAGAGCCAGCCCTTCCTTGGCAGCCAGCTCCAGCGGAGCCCATCCCATTCTGTCAGTCAGCTCCCCTGCATCAATCCGTTCCCCTTGATAATAAACTTCACCGAGCCCGAGCAAGGGCAATGATAAATGCGCCAGCGGAGCAAGATCTCCGGATGCACCGAGTGAACCCTGTGTATATATCACCGGGCAGATACCGTGATTGAAAAAATCAACCAGACGGTCAAGCGTTTCCATACGTATCCCGGAATGGCCATAAGCCAGTGATTGAATTTTTAGAAAGAGCATCAGCCTGACGATCTCTCCCGGCACCTCATCGCCGATCCCGCAAGCATGCGACATAACCAGGTTACGCTGCAAAGTACTCAGGTCAGTGCGTGAAATACTGTGATTGCATAATGAGCCAAAGCCTGTAGTTACGCCGTATATGGGCT
>PWHO01000210.1 GCA_003555385.1 Bacteroidales bacterium | reverse complement strand
GGAAAAACTATGGAGCAATATGCTCAAGGAAATGGGCAACGATTATGCCATCTGGGCCAACTTCCCTTCCGATCCCATCCTGAACTGAACCCGGTTTAGCCCGCATTTTAGCTGCTTCTCACTAACCGAACACCAAAGAAATCACCTGGTCGGGTTTAACAGTTTCCCCTTTAATGATGCAGTGGGCCTGTAAATAATAGTCCTCCCGTTCTTTCAGCCTGGTTTTGACCAGCCCCAACAACTCCTCCCCCTTGTATCCGCTGACAATGGGCCTTTCTTTGCGTGCAAATTCGAGCCTGTGTGCCAGGCTTAGCGGGCTCATTTTCAGGTAGACGGTTTTTCCTGCTGCTTTCATAAATTCCATATTGTCAAAAAAACAGGGCGTACCTCCACCCGTGGCAATAACTCCCCTGGATATTTCCAAAGTCTTGCGGAGCACCTCTTTTTCCAGTTCTCTGAAGGCCGTCTCACCCTCCCTGGCAAACAATTCCGGCACGGTAAGCCCCGACTCGGCTTCCACGGCATCGTCAAGGTCCACGAACGGGTACGCCAGCTTCCTGGCCAGCCGCTTCCCGAACGAACTCTTTCCGCATCCCATGAATCCGATCAGGTAAATACGCATCACTATCCTTTTTGGCAAAAGTATGGCAAAAAAGGCAAAGGCAAGCCATTTCACCGGAAAAACGCCTACCTTTGATCGATATGACAAAAATCGTAACAGTGATCGGAGCAAGGCCGCAATTCATCAAGGCGGCCCCTGTCAGCAAAGCCATCAGTGACACAGAGGGCCTGGTGGAGTACCTGGTTCACACCGGACAGCATTTTGACGAAAACATGAGCCAGGTATTTTTCAACCAGATGGGCATTCCAAAGCCGGACAAACAGCTGAACATTCACAGTATGTCGCACGGGGCCATGACAGGCCGGATGACGGAAGAGATTGAAAAGATCCTGATTAAGGAACAACCCGACTGGGTAATGGTATACGGTGACACCAACTCAACCCTGGCCGGCGCATTGGCAGCAGCCAAGCTGCATATCCCGGTGGCCCATGTGGAAGCCGGGCTCCGCTCTTTCAACATGGAAATGCCCGAAGAAATTAACCGGATACTGACCGACAGGATCAGCCGGTTGCTGTTTTGCCCCACGCTGACTGCTGAAGAAAACCTGAAGAAGGAAGGGTTTGACAAATTTCCCTGCCATGTGTTTACCACGGGTGATGTAATGTATGATGCCGCCCTGTTTTTCAGGGGAAAAGCAACTGCACCCAGAGGGGTCAGCATACCGAAACATTTTGTGCTCGCTACGGTGCATCGCCAGGAAAACACCGACAATCCGGAAAACCTCCACAACATCCTTGCCGCACTGAATGAGATCTCCTCCCAGATTCCTGTAGTGTTCCCGGTGCATCCGAGAACAGCAAAGATCCTTGAGGCAAACCCCGGTATGCTGTCAGAAAACGTGGTGACCACCTCCCCGCTGGGTTACCTGGAGATTATTTACCTGCTGGAACATTGCCGGATGGTATTAACCGACAGTGGCGGGCTCCAAAAGGAAGCCTACATTTTTCACAAACCCTGTATCACCCTGCGGAAGGAAACGGAATGGACGGAGCTGGTAGAGCTGGGATGCAATATGCTGGCAGGCAGTGACATCAGTCGTATACGGGAGGCTTTTTCCCACTTTATGGTTCATAAGATCAAATTCACTGAAGGATTATACGGAAAAGGAAATGCCTCAGCGGTAATCGCCGAGGCATTCCGTGATATCAAATAACCCGATGGAGCTTTCGGACAGTCGGAAATCCGGCCAGGCTGGATTACCCGGCCGGTGAAAACCCAAACTGTCTATACGTACCCCTGGGCGATCATGGCATCCGCCACTTTTACAAATCCGCCGATATTGGAACCTTTCACATAATTCACATAATCCCCCTCTTTGCCAAATTTCATGCAGGTATTGTGAATATTGATCATGATGTTGTGAAGCCGCTGATCCACCTCTTCGCGGGTCCAGGCCATCCGCAGGGCATTCTGACTCATTTCCAGGCCTGAAGTGGCCACTCCCCCGGCATTGGCCGCCTTTCCGGGACCGTAAAGGATTTTATTTTCCAGGAACACTTCCACAGCTTCCGGTGTGGATGGCATATTGGCCCCTTCTGACACACAAATACATCCGTTTTTCACCAGGGCTTTGGCTTCTTCTTCATTAAGTTCATTCTCGGTAGCACATGGCAGGGCAATGTCACATTTTTCCATCCACGGACGGGAAGTACCTTCCACATACTTCACCCCAAACTCATCGGCATACTCACGAATCCGGCCCCGCTTGATGTTTTTCAGGTTCTGGACATACGCCAGTTTTTCCGAGTCAATGCCATCCTTGTCATAAATATATCCGCTGGAATCAGACAATGTGACCACTTTTCCACCGAGTTCTATGATCTTTTCGGTCGCGAACTGCGCCACATTACCGGATCCGCTGATCGCCACCGACTTGCCTTTAATCTCTTCATTGATGGTGGCAAGCATCTCCTGGGCAAAGTAAACCGTGCCGTAGCCGGTTGCCTCCGGCCGGATCAGGCTTCCGCCGTATTCAAGACCTTTGCCCGTGAATACTCCTGTAAACTCATTGCGAATGCGCTTGTACTGCCCGTACATAAACCCGATCTCACGGCCACCCCCGCCAATGTCGCCAGCGGGAACGTCAGTATCAGGTCCGATATGGCGATAGAGTTCTGTCATCAGGCTCTGACAAAAGCGCATCACCTCTTCATCCGACTTTCCTTTCGGATCAAAGTCAGATCCGCCTTTACCCCCGCCCAGCGGAAGGGATGTCAAACTGTTCTTAAAAACCTGCTCAAAAGCCAGAAACTTCAGCACCCCCAGGTCTACCGTGGGGTGAAACCGCATCCCCCCTTTATAGGGGCCGATGGCACTGTTCATTTCAATACGATACCCCCTGTTGATCTGAACTTCTCCTTTGTCATCGATCCACGGTATACGGAAAATGATCACCCGCTCGGGCTCGATCATTCGTTCGAATACTTTGACAGCTTTGTACTTGGGATTCTCATCCAGGAAAGGAAGAATGGTTTCAGCAACCTCCTTTACAGCCTGATGAAAGGCCTTTTCTGAAGGATTCTTTGCCTCTACTAAATCCATGAATTTTTTTACTGTAGCGTCCATTGTTTTTGGTTTAATGAGTGAATAACTGATATTGCAAAAACAATGTTAGGGCATTTCCGGGATGACTCATTGGAATCAGCAAAACAAATTTTTATTCGTTTATCCTTGCATATGTCAAATATTTTTATATAAATTTTTGGCCTGTAAATACCTGATCAGATCAAGGATTTAAAACATCCGCCGATACCTCAGCAGAAATTTGTATTTTCATGGATATAATTGCTATCATTGTATCCATGAAGGGAAAAACGGATAAACCCACCCCACAAGAGGACAAAGCTTACTCAGCCGGCCCTCCTGAGCGGTCGCTGACCATCAGCCAGGATGAAATTCAAAAGTTGCTGCGCGAAAAAAGGGAGCGACTTAAGGAATTGGGCGCCATCCACCACACTACCAATATCCTGAAAGAGGATAAGCCTGTTCCGGAGATGCTGCAACAAATTGTTAAACTGCTTCCACCGGCATGGCAGCACCCGGAAGATGCGGTGGCCCGGATCAAGTACGGCGACGAGGTATTTGTCAGCAAGTCAAAATTTGAGGAAACCTCGTGGGTGCAACGCAAAACATTTGAAACCATTGACGGAAGCGAAGGCGCCATTGAGGTGTTTTACCAAAAGGAGTACCCGGAAGAGGAAGAAGGTCCGTTTTTTATCGAAGAACGGCAATTGATCAACAACCTGAGCAGCCTGATCACAGGTCACCTGAATACCCGGATCGGGAAAGAGCTGCTGCAGAAGGAAAAGCCCACCAGGCAGGAAACCGACACCCTGCCCGCAGAAACGTCCCACGCCGCTATGAGCCGGCGGCTTTTGCAGAAATTTCTCAACAAACACAATTCCGACCGCGATATTTACCACGACCTTATGCAGTACAAGGTTCGTGAGATCCTCCTTGTGGCCAACCTTTACGACGCCTATATCATTGAAGAAGAAGGCCGGTTTTTTGAGCAGGTTACGGGTGAATACCATCAGTTGAACCTCTCCTCCGCCCCCCGTATCACTGGCGTGTCTACCCCCGAGGAAGCCCTGGAAAAATTACAGGAGAAACATTTTGACATGGTGATCGTCATGATGGGGGTGGAAAAATCAACGCCCATTCAGCTAAGCCGCATCATCAAACAGATATACAACAACATCCCCATTTTTATGTTGCTGAACAATAACAGCGACATTGCCCTGTTCGAGGATGGGAAAAAGCCGATCACCTCCATTGATAAGGTGTTTGTGTGGAACGGTGACT
>PWHO01000065.1 GCA_003555385.1 Bacteroidales bacterium | reverse complement strand
ATGAACAACGATGGTGTACCCCACACTGGAACTGGCCTGTCCGTGTACTTCCGAATAGCTCAGAAGACAAAGAAGCAATAACAAACCGGTGACAGGATACCAATGCATGTTAATTTTTTTTACGCTTTAACTTAACGTCTATACAAAGATAGTAAACTTTTTTGTTCCCCACCAAGTTTTTTGGTAATTTTTTTCTTTTTTTTTACAAATGCCTCAATCTCAGGTATATTTTTATCCGTAGCGTCATAAAAAAACACGCCATATGTAAATTTTGTTTACATATGGCGTGCCGGGAAGGAAGGAAACGGGGAATTTATCTGCTTAATCCATACTTCTCTATTTTGGCATTCAATGTGGGCCGGGTAATCCCCAGGATACGTGCCGCCTCCTGCTTATTCCAGCCGGTAAGCCCCAATACATGAGCGATATGCTCTTGTTCAACTTCTGCAAGGCTCACCGCTCCGCGCTCCTCAGAGGTTTCGTGGACATTTTTCTCTGTGACACCGTCAAGAATATGTATATATTTCTTCTCAAGAACCTCTCCATATGAGAGCGCCAGGGCCTGCATGAGAATGTTCTTTAATTCCCTCACATTACCTGGCCAGTCGTAAGCCTGTAAGTAGGACATGACTCCCTCGCCGATCCGGCCCTCATTTTTTCCAAGCTCCGCATTGAGTTCGGGCAGAAGATCCTTTACAAGCTCAGGAATATCTTCTTTTCTCCTGCGCAAAGGTGGAATTTGTAAAGAAAAGACATTCAAATTGTAATAAAGATCCTGCAGAAACTTTCCCTCTCTTACTTTTTCACCGGCATAGCCAGTGGTAAGGGAAATAATCCGGGGCCGGGCTGATTGCATGGAATCCTCCTGATGAAATTGTTCATTCAAAATATCCATCAATGTATGCTGCATCTCCAGCGGAAGCATACCAATTTCATCCATTATCAGGCTGCCATCGGCTGCCTGCCTGTACTTCTTTACCAATAGTTCGTGCAGGTGTTCAGGAACGTGGCCATCCACCCCCGGATGGTCACCGGATTCATCAAGCTTACGACAATTAAAGTACACAAGGGGAGCATCGCTGTTGGGGCTGACATTGTGAATCAGCTGTGCAAAACGACCTTTACCCGTGCCGGTTTCACCGCTTATCATTACATTCATACGACTCTGTGTCAAACGACCGACCGTTTTGAACAACTCCCGCATGGCAGGGGCCTTCCCGACCACCAGGTTATAATGTGATTTGCCTGCCTGGCTTTCGGGTGTCAGGTCATGGGCCTTCTTGGAAGCAGCCACGGTATCCAGTCCGCTTTTAACCGTTTCCAGCAACTCCCGGGAGTTAATAGGCTTCTCAATGAAATCAAATGCCCCGGCCTGGATGGACTCAATGGTAAGTGCAGTATCTCCGTAGGCGGTAAGCACAATGACAGGGATATGTGGATCGACACGGTTAATGCCTTCTACTACTTCTAATCCCGACATCCCCGGCATTTGAAAATCAGTAATCACCAGGTCGGGTTGACGCTCCTCCACAAGGTGCAATCCTTCTTCGCCGGTTTTAGCCACGAATACTTCGTACCCCTTTTTTCTCAGTATGCCGGATGCAAGGGAGCGAACCACCGGATCGTCATCAATCAATAATACAAAACTGGCAGACATTTCGGATAAAATAATTTTTTGTTTTTAAAAACAATATAGCTTCAAGCCTCCGGTTTTATCATCGCCTCAGTACCATCGCCTCAATATCATCGGCTCAATATCATCGGCTCAATGAGAAAAGTTCCATAGCGATAAAAAACCACCATCAAAGTTAAAAGTTTTTACACACTTTAGCACTATGTGGTGGTTTTTTTGCATACAAGTTTATTGAATTTACTAAAACCGCAAATTCAACCCTGCCATAAAATGTCTGCCTGCCTGCGGGAAGTAACCGTCATCGATGGAAATAAGGCCCTGATCCCCAACGACGCCCTTATATACCCAGGCATTGGTTTCATAGGTCACATCAAACAAATTATTTACCTGCAGGATTATTTCCAGTTCACGGAAAAACGGTGCTTCCAGAAAATAATTTAGCCTGAGATCATTGACAAAATAGGCATCCAGTTTTCTGTCAGGATCCATAGTGTTGTCAACATACTGATCCCCCACATATTTGCTTTCAACTGACAATGAGGCATTGTTCACCGGAGTAAAACGCAATGTGCTGGCTCCGATTACCGACGGAGAGAAGGCAATATCCGTATCCTCATAAGTTCGGACATCATATCCGACCCAGTTCCAGTTTGCATCATATTTGTCAGAATGTTCCTCAAAGTGTGCAATCTTATTCCTGCTGAGGGTAAGGTTCCCCGACCAGTCAAGCTTATCGTTCAACCTGTAGGCTCCTTCCAGCTCAACTCCCAGTCGGTAACTGTCATCTATATTGGTGCGTGAAAATCCACCCACATCATTGATTTCACCAGTAAGTATCAGCTGGTTGTCATAATCCATCAGGTAAAAATTAACACCCATTTTGCTTTGTCTCCCTGAATATTCATACCCAAGCTCGAGATTTCGCAATGTTTCATTTGTAGGACGACTGTCGGGCGAAGATTCTGTAAAATCGCGCCGGACCGGTTCCCTGTTGCCTATGCCGCCAAAAAGGTACATGGTGTTGGCCGGGTTGATTTCCCAGGAAATACCTGCTTTGGGGTTGAAAAAGTTAAAATGGGCCTTTTGCTGCAGGGGAACCACTTCCTCATGCACCCAGGCCTGCCCCAGAAAACTATAGGACACATATCTGTACTGCAGGTCAGCAAAGGCATGCACATTTGGGAGCACCTCCAGGGAAGCCTTTGCGAAAGTGTTGAAATCTTTCTTGAACCCGTTGTTGTCATAATAACGGTCGTAAATATCAGTGTGAGGGGCATAACGGGCCCAGATGATCTCCCCGAAGTGATCTCCGTCATATTCATTGTACCCGCCTCCGAACACAACTTCCAGTCCTTCATAATTGTTATAATTCAGCGAATAGGTAAGTCCGTAAAAATCGTTGTCGAGCCAGCGCCTGCGAACCAGGTCACTTCTGTCAATCACCTCATTCCCGATCTCAACCACAGGAAGGTCGTACCGGCTAAATCGCTCATTTTCACGATACTGTTCGTAATACCCCCGACCGTAAACATAAAACAATGAGGTGCTTGCCACCAGCCCGGAGGTGATATTCCGTGAAATATGCAGCTGGTAATGATCCTGCTGATAATTATCTGTTTCATCGTCATAAAAACGCACAACCCCTTCCGCATCGTGAAACATCCCGGCCGGGTTAAATGTCCTGTCAGATTCAAGTTTACCGGAAGGAACACCATACCATGCCTGGTAGGTGGTTTCTTTACCGGAAAAAACCACCCCTTTAATCACGGTATTGTCGCCGTGATAACCACCTGAAAGATAAAAGGACTGCAGGTCGGCTGAGGCACGGTCAACGTATCCGTCAGATTCAATACTGGACAACCGCCCGTCAAACACCCATTTGTCATTCATCAGCCCGGTCCCGAAGCTTACTGTATTCTTGAAGGTATTGAATGACCCGGCCGAGGAACTGATCTCTGCATAGGCCTCATCACGCAAAGCTGTAGTCTGCAGGTTGATGGAAGCGCCAAAAGCCCCGGCTCCGTGAGTACTGAGTCCCACGCCCCGCTGTACCTGAAGATTGTCAACCGACGAAACAATATCAGGCATGTTCACCCACCAAACACCATGTGATTCCTGGTCATTCATAGGAATGCCATTCATTGTTATATTAATGCGGGACTGATCGCTTCCGCGGATATTCATCCAGGTATACCCGACGCCTGAACCCGCATCTGAACTTGTGATCAGGGAAGGGGTTTGTGAAAGCAACATGGGAAGATCCTGTCCGAGGTTTTTCGGAGCCAGCGCATCCGCATCCAAATTGGTATAAGTCACAGGGTTTCGCCCGCCGGCCCTGAGGGCCGAGACCACCACTTCCTCTGTGAGCCTTGCACCGGGCTCGAGGTAAACGTCAAGATTCAGGTCGTCTTCCAAAATGACTTCCAGCTCCCTGCGCTCATATCCCATAAAACTCACCTCGATCACATACTCATCCGCCTCCAGGTTCTCCAGAACAAACCGCCCGTCACGATCTGTAAAAACTCCCTTAAAACTTCCTTTTAGCACCACATGGGCACCGGGAAGGGCGTGATCATTCACCCCATCCATAACCCGGCCGCTGACAGTATATTGTCCGGCCGCATACAAAGGCGCTGCAAGGCAAAGTGCCAGCAGCATTGCAATTTTTCGCATGATTTTATTAGTAATTATTGTTAAACAATCAACGGCAAATAGGAGTAAAAAGCCGTCATTTGTTTGTCCTCCCTCCCTTCGCCGGCATTACCCGGATCAGGTTCAATGGGTTTGATCTCAGCCCGTTTGTT
>PWHO01000003.1 GCA_003555385.1 Bacteroidales bacterium | reverse complement strand
TGACGATTACGACGGTTCCGAGTATCCGGGCCCATTTGTTATAGCGTAATTCAAGGATGTCCGGAACTGTATACTCAGCTATCCGCCTGACCCTTGCAGCCAGGAAAAACACAATGATGATGCCGAGCCATGCTCCTGCCGCCATCCACAATTCGGAAAACCCGACGTTGGCGGCAAGCCCTGCTCCGGCGAGCAGGCTCCCCGAACCCATCCAGGTACAAAGCAGCGTGCCCACCAGTCGTGCCGTGGAGACAGAACGGCCGGCAACCATAAAGTCCTCCTGGTTTTTAACCATGAAACTTTTGTAAACGGAAATACCCATTAACAAGACGAGATAGCCGATGACAGCGTAAAGGAATATCATAATCTGTGCATTTATGGTTAACAAATAGATTTCAACGCTGGCAAAGGTAAAAAAAAATAGATACGGGCTTCATTAAAAGCGCAGCCTGACCTGGGCCTTGACTTCGGTACGCGCGGGCCCCTCAATACGCTCCAGCCCCGATCCTGAATAAGTTCTGTTGATGTACGAAGTACGGGCCAGACGGGCATACAGGTCCACATTACGGAACAACCGCCATCTTGCCACCAAATAAGTTCTCAACCCCTGATCGGAGTAGAAAGGAAAGGAAAAAGCATACAGCACATCGTGTTCATAAGCGTATATTCTGGAATTGAATCCTTCCGTGTCAAACAGGGCGAAACGGAAAGTCAGTGCCAGCGGATGCCTGGCGTTTCGGTAAAGTATATCCTGATAAAGGAGAAATCCTGATTCCTTTTCATCCCCGTGCCGGTGGATCAAAAACTCCATCCGGTTTCGAAGATTTACCGAGGGAGAAATGTGGTAACTGAAGTTCATTCTGTACTGCGACCTGCAAACTTTTTCAAGGAAACGGACATGACTGCCGCCGGTTTGATGACTGTTGTCTGCGTTGTTATTCAGTGGTTTATTTTTGCGCCTGAACCGGAATGAAACCTGGGTTTCACGCGATGGCTCAAAGTCCAGGTTGAGCTGGTAGTCGTTTCCGTGAGATGGCATGTAGGTGCGAAACCTCATCCAGGGGAAGGCAAAATGATCGGCATAACCATATATTGTCAGCTGGGGGGAAAGCTGCATTTTCACCCCGAGGTATAGTCCTGTTTCATTGGTTGTTCTGCTGTTTTCACCAAAAGCCGAAGCAAAAGGTGACTGGTATGCAGGATCGTAATGCCGGTGAACGAGAGCCAGTGAAAACTGCCTGTGCAGACTGATCATCAACCCATTGACAAGTGCCACTTTCCCGTTACCTCCGATGGCTGTTTCACCGAAAAAATGCATATTTCGATGCAGGTAACTGTAGTCCAGCCCCGCTCCCCGGTAGTGGTTGCTGCTGAAATCAAATTGATTGTAAAACGACAGGTTTCGCTGATACTCAGCCTTCAGCCGGAACAAGTATCCCGTTAACCCCACTTTCAATCTATTACGCCGAAAGGTAATATTGCCTCCGCCGATTCTCTCCCGCACGATGTTTTTCCCGGCCAGCTCCCCCGGGGTGCGATGCAGGCCGCTTTGCCGGAGACTGGTTATTACCAGTGGTCTTCCCGTCAGACTGTCTGATTGTGCCACAGAGGCATCCCTGTATTTTGATGAGTAAAAGGCCGTGATTTCGACCGGGCCGACCTGAATGGTAACACCCGTCCCACGAAGAAAATTGTTCTCATCCACCGAGGTGTAGGGCCGCAGTCCAAGTCCGTTTTTTTTGACACCGACCCCTTCAGTGCTTTTCCCGAATCCCATTCCTGACCATAATGTCAGCCCCTGCCCGAACTGGGCCTGGAAGTCACCCAGCGATAATACTTTGATTCTTCCCATATCCCTCAGGAAGAAATGACCGGAATAAAAATCAAATCCTTTGGGCTGACTGCCTCTGAAAAACTCCTCCCCGGGATCTTTTTCAGCAGTAATTCCGAGGCTGATGTTCTGATACCAGGTAAACCGATACCTGGCATAGAGCCGGAAGGGGCTTCCCGGGTACCTGGCGTTTGGATTGGCCAACAGCTCCTCTGGAGTTATGTCGCTGAAGCCTTTCTGTTGCTCCAGCAATTGCTGGTATCGCAGAAACAACACGCTTTCTCCTTCATCCATGATATTTGAGAGAGTGAAATGACGGCGGGGGAGGGCGTCACTGACGGTTACAAAGGGTTCGATGGCCCTGATATCGGAGGGGCTGAAGCCTTCAATGGCCTGGAGTTCATAGAGGCTGATCAGGTTTCCGTGGCTGTCAATATGCTGCATAAGCTGATTGATCTGCCATTCGCTCAGCATGAACAACTGCCTGAGCTCATCAGCGGAAGCATTGTTGAGGTTAATTGGGTGGGCCGCCAGCGACTCCAGTATTTCGACGATACTGCCGTAATCTGTTTCACCTTCCTGTGTTTCCAGCAGGTCTTCCACGTAGGAAAAGATCAATTGTTGCAATTCATCCGTGGTCGGGTCATCCTGCTTTTCGTTAATCCCGGGCGGGATTGCTGTGTTTTCTGACCGGAGGCTGCGGCCACCCAATACCATAAAAAACAGCAGGGCAAGGATGCCGGCGACTTTGAAATTCAGGGTTATACGCGGGGCTGAAGGATGCATGCTATAAAGGTTTGCAGGCCGTGATTGGTGGTGCCGGTTTTATCACGGTCAGTGCAGGGTGTAAACCATTGCCACAGATGGAGAATAGCCAAGGGCATAATGATAGGTCGCTGCCATGTCAATCTTCAGCCGGCCTGTTTGAAACCCCATCCCGAACGCATTTTGCAGAGGTCTTGTACTGACCCCCGTCCGCAACACAAGTGCATCCCCGGCCACATATTCAAATCCTGCCCTGAATACCGGGGGGAAGCGGATGTCTTTAGCGGCTTCAAGGTTCAGCATGACTTTGTCAGAAAAGCTGTAAGATAAACCGGTCCGTATAATAGTAGGAATGTTTGTGGCTGACCCTGAATAGGGGCAGGCTGACCACCCTGATCTTGAGGGGTTGAAAATATGGGATGCGATCAGCAAACCAGGCTTCAGTTCATAAATAATGCCCAGCTCGGCCACAGCCGTACCATTTTGACCATACCCGTCAGCGAGGGCTGCATAGTGGTAACTGATCTTTAAGCCAGCTGACAACTTATCGCCGAATGACCTGGCATAAGCAATGCCTGCTTTTCCTTCCCGGTAAAGTGAATTGCCGAAGCCGGAAAAACTTACCCCTAGTGTGCTGCCTGAAAGTGGAATGATAACGACGAAACTTGCGAGGGATAATTCCGGAAGCAGGAAACGGTTTTCTGTGTAAAGGGCAGCAGTGATATTTCCTGTATGCGTCATACCTGCCTGGTTATGGCTGACGGACCAGGTGTCGTAAATGGCCACCGAAGCATTGGCCATGGCTGCAGCCCTGCCCCCGGAGAGGAACCTGCCTGATCCGGCAAGGCTCAGGGGGAGGAGCAGGAGGGTGCAGGACAAACAAAAAACGGAAAAATAGTTCATTGGCACATATTATTTGCGCCAAAATAATTACTTTTCCGTTTGTAATACCTATAAATTCAGATAAAATCCAAGGAAAGGTCGAAAAACTCTCCTGGGCGACACAGTTGCATAAACCCTGCGTGCCAGTGTGGACCCCCCTTTTTTGGGGTAACGTCTGAAATAACTTTTATACGACCCTGTGCCGAAAACTCACCTTCTTGAGGTCTTCGTTGGCTTTCACCACCTTTTCTTTCAACCCTGCCTTAAAAGCCTTAAGTTTTTCATTGATATTCTCGTCGCTTTGGGCAAGTATCTGGGTGGCCAGGATGGCTGCGTTTTTGGCGCCGTCAAGGGCAACGGTGGCCACGGGGATGCCGGCGGGCATTTGCAGGATGGATAAAATACTGTCCCACCCGTCAATGGAAAGCGAGGAGCGAACAGGCACGCCAATCACAGGCAGGGTGGTCCCGGCCGCGATCACGCCCGGCAGATGGGCGGCACCACCAGCCCCTGCAATGATCACTTTCACCCCTCTTTTGTGGGCGTTTTCAGAAAACTCCATCACGCGTTCGGGGGTTCTGTGGGCCGAAAGTGCATTGATCTCAAAAGGGATCTCCATTTCATCAAAAAATTTGGCGGCCTGTTCCATAACCGGCATATCTGATGTGCTTCCCATAATAATACTTACCAGTGGTTTCATAAATCGCTGTTTAATAGGTTTTAAGTAGAAAATTAAGAGTTCCTTCCAGGAAGGCAAAATTATGGCTTTTTTTTGAAAGAAAATAGCCCGGATCATTTAACCGGTTATTTGTCGGGCATTTGCCGGGCATTTGATTGTTATGAAATCTTTATAACTTTAAGGCCATAAAATCGGGAAAAGCTTTGTCAGATTCAATTCTTCGGCATAGGAAATTTATTTTTTTAATACTTATGAATATGTATGTTAAGCACTTTTTAAAGGCTGTTGCCATGGTGGCTTCAGTGATGGTGGCAGGAAT
>PWHO01000073.1 GCA_003555385.1 Bacteroidales bacterium | reverse complement strand
TTCCAAAAAATTAAACCAGTGCTTTTTTGATCAAAAAGAATTCATTGAGGTTCTCAAGGTCCAGTACCCCTTTGAGTTGATCATCAGAGAATACCGGAAGCAGGTACTCCCTGTTTTTCTGCATATGCTGATATATTTCAAATAACGGGGTCTCTGTGCCAACGTGATCCAGGTCTGTACGCATTACATCCCGGATTTTGCCTTCTTTTCCGTGAGCATTCAAGCCGCTGATCAAATCATTTTTGGTTAAAATGCCCGCGTACTCTCCGTCTGATTTGATCACAAAACCATTGTCTGAGATATGGATCAGTTCTTCTGCGGCTTTTCCAAGGCTGTCTTCGGCGTCGAGTTCCGCATAAGAAGTGCTTAGGATGTCATTCACGGAATAGTTTTTCAGCACATCCTGGTATTTGATCATCTCATATTCTCCCTTTGCTCCCAGCAGGATGAAAAATCCGATAATGACCAGGAAGGGATTAAAGAATAAACCTGCGATGATAAAAATAATGGCAAATACCTGTCCGATGTCTTTGGCTATCTGTGTGGCTTTTAGCCGGCTCATCCTGACAGAGAGTGCAGAGCGGAACAGACGGCCTCCATCCATGGGAAAGGCAGGGATAAGGTTAAAGGCCACAATGAAAAGGTTGGCCGCCATTAGCATCAGTGGGAAGTTATTGATGGTAATTGATTCGAATTCCATCTGGTTGATTGGCGTTGTATGGAAGGTTGCCAGGTATCCCCACAAAAGTGCAGCAATGACAATATTCACCAGAGGGCCAGCTGCAGATACAATAAACTCTTCTTTTGGTTTTTCCGGCATTTTGGACATATGAGCCATTCCTCCGATGGGCAAGAGGGTGATGCTGGTGACTTCCCCGCCAAGTTTTATGGCTGCAAGGGAATGTCCGAGTTCGTGCAATACCACGCAAACAAACAAGGCCATCACAAACAAAATGTGCATCAGTATCTGTGTGGTCTCCATTCCGCGGCTTACACTGATCAGAATAATCCATGCGATTAATAGTGAAAAAGTCCAGTGTACGGAAACCTGAATTCCGAAGGGTTTACCCAACTTCAAAGAATACCTGCTCTGCATTCCAACTTCAGATTGGTGAATAATTGGTTTATTTTTGTAAAGATAAGAAAGACACGGAAATTCTTTTATATGACAAAGGGGTTGATATTTGATATTCGCAGGTATGCCGTGCATGATGGACCGGGGATCAGAACTGCCGTTTTTTTCAAGGGCTGCCCGATGCGCTGTGCCTGGTGTCATAACCCGGAAGGGATATCGACCCGGCCACAAAAGATGACAAGAGACAGGATGATCAATGGCAGGAAAAAGCAGGTGGAGGAAACAGTCGGAGAATGGATGGCCCCCCGGGAAGTGATTGATTTGCTGATGAAAGATTATGTGTTTTATGAGGAGAGTGGAGGCGGGGTTACCTTTACAGGAGGGGAACCACTTGCCCGGCCGGATTTTTTAATGGATTTGCTCAAGTTGAGCAAAAAGCATGGATTGCATACAGCCTTAGATACCTCAGGATATGCCCCTGCTGATGTTTTTCTGCAAGTCGCCGGCCAGGCTGACATGTTGTTGTTTGATTTAAAAACCACAGACAATGCAAAACATCTTAGTTATACCGGTGTGGATGCAGGAATGATCCTGCATAATCTGCTTTCCCTCAGGGAAGACGGGCCGGAGTTGATTGTCCGGGTTCCTGTAATACCCGGATTTAATGATCAGATCAGTGAAATGGAACCCCTTCGTGATACACTTTTGCAGGTAAATGCCCATGTACAAAGGGTGGATCTTTTGCCCTATCACAAATGGGGGCGTCATAAATATGAAGCATTACAAATGAAGGCTCCCGGGGAGCTTCCTCCCGTGGATGAGCAAATAGCCCTGCCGGAAATCATGAAGGTGTTTTCCGATGCCGGTTTCAGCGTAAAAAAAGGCGGATGATCAGGTTGTAAACCGGAACAAAAACAATAGATTATGACAGAGCTTATCCGATTTCTAAGAAAAAAAAGCCTGGAAGCGGAAAACATTCTGCACCATGAGAGGGCAGTCCTTGTTACTTCATTTTACCGCGATCATCTCACAAAAGAAGAGCCGGTTCCTGTTCAGCGGGCCCGTTGCCTGCAATATATCCTGAATAATAAACAACTGCATATCGGCACGGAGGAGCTGATTATTGGTGAAAGAGGCCCGTTCCCAAAGGCCACGCCAACATACCCGGAAATCAGCCTGCATACCCCGGATGACCTCGACGTACTGAACAACCGCCCGAAAGTTTCCTTTAAGGTCTCCCCGGAAACCAGGCAAGTCTATGAAAAGGAGATTATACCATTCTGGGATGGGAAAAGCAACCGGGATTGCCTCATGCGGCAAATGACCCCTGAATGGAAAAATGCCTATGAAGCGGGTATTTTCACCGAATTTCAGGAGCAGCGCGCCCCCGGGCACACTGTGCTGGGGAAAAGCAGCTGGGGAAAGGGAATGCTTGATCTCATTGCTGAATGCGAGGCTTCCATCAACTCCCTGAATTATGCGCAGGATCCGGAGGCAGCGTCCAAAGCTGCACAGCTGCAATCCATGATCATTGCCGGGCGGTCGCTGATCGATTATGCGTTGCGACATGCAGAGGTTCTGGATCAACTGGCTGACATTGAAACCAATGAGGCCAGGAAAATAGAACTCCGGGGCCTGGCCGGAATTTGCCGGAAAGTCCCGGCGCATGCCCCGGAAACCTTTCATGAGGCCCTTCAGCATTACTGGTTCATTCATCTCGGGGTGGTCACGGAATTAAACCCATGGGATTCATTCAGCCCGGGCAGGCTGGATCAGCACCTGCTCCCATTTTACCATAATGATATCGCAAACGGGCGTATGACCCCCGAACAGGCAAAGGAGTTGCTGCAATGTTTGTGGGTCAAGTTCAACAATCACCCGGCACCGCCGAAGATGGGCATAACCGCACAGGAAAGCAATACCTATACCGATTTTTGCCTGGTCAATCTTGGTGGTTTGACTGAAGGGGGAGAGGACGGTGTCAATGAGCTGAGTTATCTTATTCTTGAGGTGATTGGTGAAATGCGCTTGCTGCAGCCGGGTAGTATGATACAGGTAAGCAAAAAAACCCCGGATAAATTTATTCATCGTGCCCTGGATATTATACGCACGGGTTTTGGCCAGCCTTCCGTGTTCAATACGGATGTGATCGTCGGGGAACTAATCCGGCAGGGAAAATCAATCCGGGATGCGCGCAACGGGGGAGCGTCCGGTTGTGTGGAATCCGGTGCTTTCGGTACGGAGGCTTACTTTCTGACAGGATACTTTAACCTGACCAAGATACTGGAGGTCACCCTGTATAACGGATTTGACCCCCGAACGTGCCGGCAGATCGGGCCAAAAACCGGGAAGGCGGAAACATTGGCGAGCTTCGGAGACCTGATGGAGGCTTTCAACCAGCAGTTATCCTATTTTGCCAGCGTCAAGATTGAGGGCAACAGGAAAATCGAGGCCTTGTTTGCCGGGAAGTTGCCGGCACCTTTCCTTTCACTGCTCATCGAAGACTGCATTGGTAAAGGGCAGGATTACAATGCAGGCGGTGCCCGTTATAACAGCAGTTATATCCAGGGGGTGGGGCTGGGAAGCTTGACGGATAGTTTGACTGCGCTGCGATATCATGTGTATGACCATAAGACCATATCCATGAAGGGAATAATGGATGCAATGGATGCTGATTTCAAAGGTTATGAGGAATTTCACGAGAAGCTTTTGTTTAACACCCCGAAATACGGGAATGACGACGATTATGCCGACCTTCAGGCTGTGAGCGTATTTGACCTGTTCTTTAACGCGGTAGACGGGCTTCCCTGCTGGCGTGGCGGGCAATTCCGCATCAATATGCTTCCGACAACCTGTCATGTTTATTTTGGCAGCGTGACGGCGGCCACTCCCGATGGCAGACAGGCCGGAAAGCCTTTGTCAGAGGGTATAAGCCCGGTTCAGGGTGCTGACATACAAGGGCCAACGGCTGTTATGAAATCAGCCTCCCAAATTGATCATGTCAAAACCGGGGGAACATTGCTGAATCAAAAATTTTTGCCTTCCTTTTTTGATGACCAGGAAAGTTACCCGAAGCTGACGGCACTCATACGTGCCTATTTCAGGATGAAAGGACATCATATTCAGTTCAATGTGGTGTCAGCCGATACCCTTCGTGCTGCCCAGAAAAACCCGGATCAATATCGTGACCTGATTGTACGTGTGGCAGGTTATAGCGATTATTTCAATGACCTGGGGAAGGACCTTCAGGATGAAATTATTATGCGAACCGAGCATGGTGGGTAACCTATGCGACTTGTCTGTGTTATGCGAATATGGCATGGTGGGTAAACCCTGTCTAAAGGGGCCACACCAGCATGATCAGGGGAACTCCCACCACCACGATAATTACCTCCAGGGGAAG
>PWHO01000312.1 GCA_003555385.1 Bacteroidales bacterium | reverse complement strand
TAAAGTAATCAAACTCTGCTTCTATGCGGTCAAACACGCGGAAATCAAAGCCGATGTTGGTATTGGCATTGGTCTCCCAAACAAGGTCTTTGTTTTCCAGGCGTGTGTACAACGCACCGTGCCTGTCCAGGTTTGGATAGCCAAGGTCATAAAACGCCTGCCATGCATAATAGGAGGGCAGTCCGTCATTCCCCTGCTCCCCGTAGCTGAACTTCAGGCGCAGGTTATCCAGCCAGTCAATGTCCTGCATGAACTCTTCCTGTGTCATTCTCCAGGAAGCACCCAGGGAGAAAAAGTTCCCCCAGCGGTTGTCTGCATGGAAACGGGAAGAACCATCACGGCGATAACTGACAGAACCATAGTAGCGGTTGTCATAGTCATAGTTCAACCGGGAAAAATACCCCTCTACGGTGTATTCATGCTGGTAAGAGTTCGATCCTTCCATGGTGGTGGCGATACCGATCTCCGTAATTCCCGGTACGGGATAATTGGAACGTGTGGCAGAAGCAAGATTGAACTGCATGCGATATGCCTCATGTCCGAGCAGAAAATCAAAGTTATGATCACCAAAACTGCGGTCATAATTGAGCAGCTGGTTAAAGGTCATGCTCAGGTTCCGCGTGTACTGCTTTGTTCCGCGTCCGCCCACACCAGCGGCATCACCAAACTGCGGATTCTGGAATGTGGTGGTGTACTGGCTGTAATAGTCCGCGCTCAGGTTGGTCTCAAACTGAAGGTTAGGAAGGATATGGAAGCGGGCGAAGGTCCGTCCGCTGATATTTTCCCTCACATTGGAACGGTCATCCAGCTCCAGGGTCCCGGCCAGGTTGGCATTCCCCATGGTTGGACGATCGCCCTGCGGTCCGTCACCCGTTCCGTAATCAAAGATCTTTTCTCCTGTTTCATCCAGCATATAAGATCCGTCTTCGTTGCGGACATAAACCGGATAGATCGGACCAATTCCCCGCGTAAAATAAAACGGGTTGGTGATCGCGGTTCCTGAGGCAAGCAGGTAATCGCTTTCTGTCATTGAACCCGACAGGTTAAATCCCGTTTCAAACCACTCTGTAGGTTGGGTGTTCACATTAACCCTACCTGAAATGCGGTCAAAACCGGAAGTAACGGCAATTCCTTGTTCATCAAGGTACCCCAGCGATACGTAATAATCACTCATTTCGGTACCGCCCGATACACTGAACTGGTGCTCATGGCGTACTGCTGTACGAAATATGTGATCCTTCCAGTCATCGCTCCACAAGAGGTTGGCGTTGGGGTTGAAATCGGCCAGCCAGGGATTGTCGGGATTTACCTGGATAAAATCTTCCGCCGACATGTCAAACGGATTGTATCCGCCCAGGTTACCGATCAGGTTGGCCGCGGCTTCCTGGTTGGCTGTTTCCAGGTCCCTGCCCATCTCAAAATGACGCATATTCCTGTCGGCTTCCCAGGTGAGCATCATAAAATCCCTTTCATCCACCTGGGGATAATCAGGCATAGTCCGGTCAATCGCCCCGAAGGAAGACCGGAAATTCATCGATGGGGCTGCATCATCCCCACGTTTTGTCGTGATCATCACCACACCGTTGGCTCCTCTTGCACCGTAAAGTGCAGCTGCAGAGGCGTCACGCAAAACAGACATATTCTCAATGTCATTGGGGTTGATGTCGCTCAGGTCTCCGTCAAAAGGTGCCCCGTCGACCACGATCAGCGGTTCACTGGAAGCGGAGATGGAACCAAACCCACGAAGTCTGATTTGCTGACCGGAGCCCGGCTGTCCGCCACCACTGGTAACCTGAATACCAGGAGAGGTACCCTCCAGCACCCGGGAAACATCGGAAACCGCCCTGCTTTCAATGCGGTCTGAACCGACCACATCGGCCACACCGGTAAATGATTCCCGGGTGGTCGTTCCATAAGCAACTACCAATACTTCCTCAAGGCCTACGGCATCTGACTCCAGTGCCACGTCAATGACACTCCGTTCTTCAACCGGCACCTCCCGGGTAATCATCCCCACAAAGGAGAAAACCAGGGTGCCGTCTGCGGGAGCTGTGATCTCGTAGTTGCCATCCATGTCAGTTACCGTACCCACGGTGGTACCCTGAACCTGTATGGTCACCCCCGGCAGTGTTTCACCCTCCGCGGCGTCAGTTACGGTACCCGTAACGGTAATCTGTTGCCCGAAAAGGGTCGAGCCCACGAAAAGCAACATGCCAAATAAAATGAAAACTCGTTTCATGTTGTTGTGTTTTTTTAATTATTAATTCGGTTTATTTGTTGCTTATTTCCCCACTCTTGAATGTAAAACTAAAATGGCTGTCTGAGAAAGACAAACAAAGAGATGGCAAATACCCTCTTCAGGACCCACTACATATGCGCGAGGAAAATGATTTATAATTTTTTGGTTAATTTTTTGTTTTTATTAACATTTTTGTTAAAAAAAAAGGACGCTTTTCAACCTCATCTCCACCTCCTGTTTTTTTTGTATATTGTGATTGAAAAACTGGTATTTTTTATCATTCAAAGCAAATTTCAGCCATGGCTACAAACTTTAACAAAAAATATCTGGCAATCATCCTGACAGGATTGTTTGCAATCATCCTGACCAGCAACTCCGTGGCACAGGAAAACCTTAGGGAACCCCACCATAATTTGCTGGAGCAACTGGAGAAAATGGAAACAGCGTACCCGCGGCAGGTCGCCTTTCTGCACACAGACAAGCAGGAATACCTCGCCGGTGAAATAATCTGGATAAAAGCCTACCTTGCGAACGCCACCACGTTAGAGCCGGACACCCTGAGTACCAATTTCTACGTGGAGCTTATAGATACAGAGCACGGAATTGCCGAGGTCATGCTGTTCCGCCTGGAAAACGGCATTGCGCACGGCGATGTTTATTTGCCGGACTCCCTGTCCGAAGGAAATTACCAGCTTCGGGCCTACACCGACTGGATGAGAAACTTCGGCGATGACTTCTATTTTACCAAAGACATATACGTATACAATCCCATTGAGGAAAACTTCATCAAAAGCTGGGACATCATTAAAAACCGATGGTACAACTGGACACTCGGACGACAACAGGACAATATGCAGTTTGCATTTTTTCCCGAAGGCGGGAACCTGATTGAAGGCAAAGAAAACCGGGTGGCTTTTAAATCTGCCAACGCATTGGGAGCCGGTGCGGAAGCCTCCGGAGTGCTGGTCGACGACAACGGCAACCAGGTTCTGGAGTTTTCCACTTTCCATAACGGAATGGGCAGTTTTTCCTTTACCCCCGAAGAAGGTCGCCGGTACAGGGCAAATATCCGGTATGCCAACGGAGATACGGAAAGGGTAAGACTCCCGGCTGCCTTACCCCGGGGTTATATCCTGTCTGCTGATGTGTCCGGAGATGCAATCGGGGTGCAGATTCAAACCAACCTTGACAGTGAAACCATTCCACAGGCTGATGAAGTATTTCTCATAGCGCAGACCCGGGGAAAAGTCCATTACGCGGAAAATATCACCCTGGATAATGGCAAGGTGGATATCTCGATCCCGGCTGATTATTTCCCCACGGGTACCTGCCAGCTGAAATTGTTTGACGCGGCGGGTCAACCCATTGCGGAAAGGCTGGTTTTTGTCAACCACGGTGATATTGCTGAGGCCGGCCTGGAAGGCATCAGTGCCACTACTCTTGAGGGCCCGGAAGGGGGTTCCAGGGAAGGGCTTTCATTTGACATTCAACTGCCGGATGATGCTTCCGGCGGATCTTATTCTCTGGCAATTATTGATACAGATGAAGCATCGCCCGATTACAGTGCAAATATCGCGTCTGAATTACTCATATTCGGTGATCTTTCTTATTCAGCAAAAGACCCCTGGTATTACTTGTCAGAACCGGACGGTGATCCTGCCAGGGCACTGGATCTGGTCATGATGACCCACGGCTGGAAGCGCTTCGACTGGGAAGCCATTGCGGCGGGAGAATTCCCGGAGATCCGGCATGAATTCCCCTCAGGGGTTACCGTCAGCGGTCAGATGGAACCCAGGTCTTCCGGGCGTGACACCGGGATAACCGATATCGAACTGGCCGTGATTGCTGAAGATGATTCGGTCCGTATTTTTGAAACAACCACCGACAGGGAGGGTAACTTTGATTTTCCGACCATTGAACAGGACGGTATGTTTACGGCAGAGTTAAGACCGGACGACAGGTATGAACGCCGGATCATGGATATAAACCTGAATGTCAGGAAATTTGAAGATCTTGAGTTTAAGAGGAATTTTTACACCAGGCCCCGCCAGGTTACATCCAAAGGGGATGACTGGAAAAGGGTGGACAGGCCAGAAACTGTTTTAAGCAAGCGGCAGATGACGCAGGCGAGCACAGAACCCCTGTCGATGTTTGGCGAACCCAACCAGGTTATCTATTTTGAAGACGTCCGCGACCAGTACAGTCATATTATGGATGTACTCAGAACCAGGGTCAGGGGACTGCGTGTAGTTGGCGGAGAAATCATTCTGCGCGGGCCAAGCAGC
>PWHO01000280.1 GCA_003555385.1 Bacteroidales bacterium | reverse complement strand
TAACGGTACAAAGATTTGTAGATTTCATTAATGAGCTGAGGGTCTTCTTTGTTCCACTTCCCCGACTCAATACCATAATGCTCACTAATTGCCACCGCAGCCTTTTCGATGGCTTCTTCTTCCTTTTGTGTAAGCCGAGCTGTCTGTTCATAACCTCCGCCTATCATTTGCTTGCCCTCCTTCTCAAAATTTCATTTAGTTCCCTGCTCATGTTTTCTTCGCAGTGTTTGCAATACTTCAAGCCCCAGTATCCTTGACGCGGTTCGAAAGTCTCTCCGCACCTTTTACACCGCATTTTGCTCCTCCCTTTCTGCCCATTCTTTCAATGATTCGCGTCTGATTAACCGTCTAGAACCAACCTTGAGTGATGGTATTTCACCCTGATATATAAGTTCTTTGAGCTTGCTTTCTCCTAGGCTTAATATTTCGGCTGCTTCTGGTATGCTAACTGTAATTTTTTTTTCTGATATACGTGCATTAATTTCATCTAGCTTGCGTATAATAATATCGGTATCTGACATATTGGCAATACCTCCTCCTGATATATGGAGTATTCGTCATCTCGACACCAAAAAAATTTTAGCTGCTTCATCACGACCAAAAAGTTCTGCAAACTTTTGCATATGTTTTGGTTCTGGTACTCTTTCTCCGGTTTCCCATTTGGATACTGTGGAGGGATCAACTTCCATTATTTCAGCGAGTTCCCGCTGTGTCATGTTACTCTCTTCTCGATTCAGTTTGAGTCTAGTGGTGTTGATAATATTGTGTCTTGCCATTTCGGCACCTCCTTAACTCTGTTTTCTTCATTATAACATGACATAATGTCCATGTCAAGGGTTTTTTTAACTTTTTTTCCTGTTAATAATGCCACATGAAAGCGGTTGACATTTCGGCACATAAGAAATAATATTATGACAGAGGAGGTGACTAATTTGTTAGCTGAGCGAATGAAAAAATTGAGAAAACAAAGGGGTATTTATCAGCGCGATCTTGCCGATCATCTTAATGTAGACGTTACAACAGTAACAAAATATGAGAACGGTCAGAGAAAGCCAGGTTTTGATACTCTTATTAATATTGCTGATTTCTACGGTGTTGACGTGGATTATCTGCTTGGCAGGTCAGATACTCCGCGTCTGGATCAGGAATGGTTCAACAAGCTGCCGCAACAAATCAAAGATTTGGTAAGTGAGCACAACATACAATACCTTGAGATTGCTCGCATTGCAAAGGATAAGGAGTGGTCGAAAGAAGAAATTAAGGAGGTGGCTAAGTTCATTGAAAAAATAGCGGATAGAAAAAAAAGTTAAAAAAAGCTAAATATTAAAAGGGAATATATAGACACTTGTCGAAATATTACCAATATAGAGTACTCTTTTTGGCGTAATTTGTTTTGAGGGGGTGTGATTGTGAAGGCCCGTTATACGCGTGGGGTAATTTTATCTCTTGGTGGCGAACATACATTCGTTCTTACAAAAAATGGAGTCGAGGAGGTCGGACAAGGTGAGTCACAAAATATTAATCGACAAGGAAAAGAATATATGGAGAATATCGGTAGAGAACGGCAGAGAGCCGGGATCAGGAAAAAGAAAGCGGATAATACGTCACGTTCAAGGCTCAAAAAAAGCGGACAACCTGATAAGCCGGATTGAAGAACAATTAAGGAATAATATATATATAGATAATAATAAGCATATTACAGTTGCTGAATATTTTGACTTCTGGTTTGAAAATTGCTGTCAAGGGTTAGCGCCGCGTACTATAATCAGCTATAAGAATATAGCAAAAGCGTATATTATACCTAATCTCGGGCAGTTAGAACTTCAAAATATTAAGCCTGTTCATATTCTTCAATATCAGAATGATATGCTTGAGGACGGTAAGCGAAAGAAAGAAGGCGGGCTGCACCAGAACACGGTGAGAAAACACAATGTATTACTGAATAAGGCTCTCAGAGATGCGGTTGAACTCGAATTTATTTCTCGTAATCCTGCAGAAAGTATCAAGCCGCCACCTTATATTAAGCCCAAAACAGAGCACCTAAAGCCCTCAGAGGTGCAATCTATACTCAAAGTACTAGAAGGTGATATGATGCATGATATTGTTTCTGTGGCAGTCAAAACAGGTATGCGTAGAGGTGAGATTCTTGGATTGCAGTGGGATTATGTAGATATGGACGAGCGGATAATAAGCGTGGAGCAATCTGCTTATCACGAAAAAGGAAAAGGCGTGCAGATTAAGGACAAGCCCAAAAATGAGAGCTCCAGGCGCACGATACCATTCAGCGCAAAGACGGAGATGGTATTTCGACGCATAAAAACAGAAAAAGCCGAACGCCGCCTGAAACTCGGAGAGGAGTTTCATAATCTATACGATACCGTATTCGATCGTGGCGACGGTCAGCCTTATTCCCTCTACACCTGCTCCGACAAATTCAAAAGAGCAGCTGAAAAATGTGGCATCAAAGCTAATTTCCATATGCTCAGGCATACCTTTGCAACTATAATGAGAAAGAGCGGAGCTGAGCCTAACAGGATTAAGGAGCTGCTCGGTCATTCTACGATACAAACATATCAAAACATATATGACCATAGCGACATATCAGAGCATAGAGAAATCATCGATAATATCGATCATCTTGCCTAATGGCACGTAAATGGCACGTTTTTTGATTTTCCGCCCCTTCTGGTAAACACTGGGAGGGGCTTTCGTTGTTGTCGTGTTGGTGCCGGGGACCGGAATCGAACCGGTACGGATATAATATATCCACCGGATTTTAAGTTCTGTGTATGGTAGATATTAGCATTCGCAGGAGGTTATAATCGTTGCTATAATAGCATCGTTATTTATTTCCATTCGCAGAAATGCGTTGTTAGTCGCAGCTAATGGCACAAGTTCGGCACGTAAAATCCCCGGCGTTAATAATCACATTTCTTTCTGCGCTTTTTGCCTTTCTAGTTGCTTTGTGCTACATATCGGGCAGCGTTTTCTTTTCAGCCAATACACAGGCAAGTAGAACACACCCATAAGCAAGACAAATGCTAACCAGTTGAACTTTTTATAGGGCTGCACATTCTCCTCACATTTAGGACAATATTTTTTCATAATTCATCCTCCTCCTAATTTTTTGTTCTACACCTCTCCATTATTTTCCTCTATTTAGCGTATTAAAATTATATGAAAATGATATTAAATATAAAAAGTGAAGTGTTATATTAATATAAGGTATATTTAATAGTTAATAATAAAAAGAATACTATCATAAAAGAAAAATCATAAGGTGTTAAATGGTTCTTATAAAGATTTCAGTCGTCGATGTAGTTGTTGATTGTATCTTTTAGATCGGCTCGAAACTCTTGATTTGCTTCCTTGTACCACTCATTGAATCCCTGGTTCTTCAACCTGTTTTTTTCTTTGTAGTCATTAAATTCCTTTTGTGTATCTTGGATCTTATTACTGATTGCATCTTTTGTATTTCTATATCCTCGATATGCACCTCTTGCACCCCTTAATAGTGTTTTCAGCATTATATCACTCTCCTTAATTTTGACATATCATGCCAGTCGGTGAATATCGCTTTTTTCTCATATTGATACCAGCCTGCAAGCTGTGTTTTTCTATTGCTCACCCAAACTAAATGCCTATCTAATGATTGCTGTCGGGTGAATTTCTCCATAATTTGATCTTTTGGCTCAGTTCCCAGGTCAATTTCAATGCAGTATTGGCCTGTTATTATATCGCCAATTACCCTTCCTATTTTCTTTTCAATCTCATATTCATCAAGCCGAAGTCCGATAACAACATCATTAAGGATTAAGTTATGTCTGATTTTCTGTATGCCAAGTGTGACATTTCTATAATCATCACAAACCCTTCTTCCTTCTTTTCCAAGTCTATATATAGGAGTGTTTCGGTTGTAGTAGTAAGGCGGCATGACATAATTTCCAGGAATCAGCTCCTCTCTTAACCTACGCTGACAGGTTGCATAGCTCGGAAAAAATAGTTCTTGTATCTGCTGCCGGCTTAATATACCATGTTTGCCTATTTTTTCAATTACCCTAACATCTCTCTTAGTCAAAGACATCACAAAACCTCCACGTTGCTCTTTTGTATCTGTTTTTCCTCTACAATACTGCGGGCAGTTTTTGAGTCTATGAACGGTACTTGAACTTCTCGTTGTCCGTTTTCATCAAGGTATATAGCCCTTCCTACTCCTTTAAGTTCGGATGCATCACCGTTGTCTATTACAGTCTTGCTGTCGGTTTGTGTTGGCACACTAAAGCATAGCCTGGAATCCATATTGTTCTTGATATTTCCGTCGATAATATTAACGGTCGGACGCTGTGTAGCAAGTATTACATTAATACCTGCTGCCCTTCCCATGCTAATTATTCGATCTATCTCTCTCGTATCTCCATTATTATAATAAGAATACTCCGCAAACTCATCGACAATTAGAAATATCATCTGTTCATCTGTCTGGTGTATGTTGTTCAGACGTAACTGCTTGAGAAGGTTCCCCCGGCGGTTGACTTCCTT
>PWHO01000223.1 GCA_003555385.1 Bacteroidales bacterium | reverse complement strand
GGGAGATGTTGATAACTCAGAAGGTAGAACTTACTATTGCCAAAATTTCTGAAGAAGATGCTAAAAGGTCTGGTATCACTAACCCCAATGAACTTGCTTTGGTTGTTGAGTTTATTGAAGATCCTAATAAGAAGCAAGCAAAAAAACCCAAATGATAATAGTCAACAAACATATCCGCAAACTTGGCATTCGAGGCATCGCCTTGGTGTTCGTGATTATTGTTTCCACCCAACAGGAAAAGCAGGACAAGGTTCTCATTAATCATGAAAAAATACACCTGAGACAACAATGGGAAATGCTGGTGTTGCCTTTTTTCTTTTGGTACATTGCAGAATATATAATCAACCGTATCAGGGGGATGGAGGACCGGGCAGCTTACAGAGCAATATCTTTTGAACGGGAAGCGAAGGAGAATGAACGAAATTTATTATATTTAAGCGTCCGGAGATTCTGGGCATGGATCAATTATTGTTAAACAAAAATCAAAAGGAGGAAAAACAATGGAAAATGTAAAATTGAAATCATTACTGAAATTGATTATCCCACCGGTTGCAGCTTTTTTCTTGGCCGGCGTATCGGATGCGGATAGTTTCGAGGAAAAGGCATCAACCATCGTTGGTATCGTATCATTGGTGGCCCTTATTAGCCAACCCCTAAAAGCAAAATTCAATCTTGAGGATTGGCCTGCTCGTGTGTTGGTGTGGGGGGGGTCGCTGGCCGTATCATTCCTCAGCTGGTTCACCGGTTGGGTGTTTGAGGGGATTGAGGGGTATTATGTAGCTGTGTGGGGCGTAGGTATAGGAGTTGCCGCCAATGGGTATTACACCATCGATCAGGTCAAGTCATTATTGGCACTTTTAGGAATACCACGCAAAAAACAATAAGGGGGTATGTATGGTTAGACTAAGGAATGCATTGTTGGCGTCTTTCTTTTTGTTCGTATGTATGGTGGTATTATTAGGGTCAACGGGTGCGGGGCAATCCCCCGCCCCTGTTTCCCCAAAATCAGAAATAATTGAATCCACAGAGGATCCCCTTAACATGATATTGTGGATTTTGGTCATAGCCACCGGGAGTTTGTTGACCTTCATGATTAATAGTTTCCTGAGGGTGAACACTGAAATTAAGAAAGAACAAAAAGAACAGGCAAGATTGCTGGACAAGGTGGATCGGAATCAGGGAATGCTGCAAATGGACATGGAAAACAGCCTAACGTTCTGCGAACAGATTAAGCACGATGTGAAGTATAATACACAATTTCGCAGGGAACACCTTATGGCCCACATGCATTGCAAGGATTGTCCGGCATACAACATCAATGAACGTATTAACAGAAAAGATGGGGGGTCTGAAAAATGAAACTATATGTTATAGCGGGGCACAGCCATCAATCACCGGGGGCATTGGCCTATGATGGTAAGTATGAACATTATTACACCCGGGATCTTCAACGCAAGGTCTTCAACATCTGTAATATGTTATCTGGATATAAGATGTATGTGGTGAAATCGCCAACAACGTCCTCCTTACCTGAAAGAATTGAGTGGGTTAATAGGACGGCACAAAAGGGGGACCGATTGATTGATATACATTTCAATTACAACCACCCCACCGCTACCGGTACAGAGGTGTTTGTACATCCCGATACCACGGAAGAAAACAAAAGGACGGCAACAATATTGGTGCAACAGGTGGGGGAATTGTTGGGTATTCCGGTAAGGAGATCCACCCCGGATAGGGCCTACAAATATGATACGGAAAGTCAGCATGATACCTTGGGTATTATAAGGCGGACCCGGATTCCGGCCATACTGCTGGAGGTATGTTTTATGAATGAAGGTGATCTGCATAAGTATAAGGGGAAAGAGCCACAGGTTGCCGCCGCAATTTTAGACACATATAATGAAGGACACTGACATGAAAACATGGGGATTGGTAGGATTTGGTATATTATTTTTGGCCGTGGTGGGGTATTTCGGCCGGATTGCCCTGAATGAATACCGGGGCGGATTGGATAAGGTTGATAAGGCATTATTCGTGATGGAACGAATACAACCAATGTTGGATCTCACCACTGCCCGCTTGGATAGCCTCCGGGTAGTCATTGAAGAGCAGAAAGAATTGCAGGACAGTTTGTTGGCCATCACCCAAAATCAACGTAAGGAGATAGCGGAACTGGAAGAGGAAATTGCCCAGATCCCAGACCCGGAAATTCCGGAACCGATTGAGGGGGATCCGGCAGACTATGAAGAATGCGTGGAGATGTTGGAGGGAACCCGTGTAGTGAACGATCTGCTGCGGGATGTGATAGAATACCGGGATGAGAAAATCGTGGCGTTAGAGGCCGTGAATAAAAAGCAGGGGATTGTGATGGATATGCAGGAGGGGATAATAAAAAGCCAACGCCTGTCGATGGAGGCATTGGCTGAAGGACATGATGACCTTGTGGCGTATGCCAACCGGAGGGCCTTTGCGGGGATATTGATTGGAACGGCCACCGGGGTAGCCTTTGTGGTCATTGGCCCGGTGGCCGGTACGGCGGTGGCCGTTGGTGGGGTGGTGTATCTTATCTACAATTAACCATGCCACTTCAACTGGAAATTGGTCCGGGCAAATTCCCCGTACTTGGGGTGCACCAACCAAGCCGGCTGCCCCGGTTCACAATACCTACCAGCATTATGATCCAAGGTGGTTGTCCCTTGGACACTGGCGGCGGCTGAGAATAATGGGTGGTTGAAATCCACGTGGAAATGCCCATGTAGCATCTTATGAAATCCGATCTTATGGCTCATTTCCTTAATGGCCTGATTCCGATCCCGCATAATATGGGCCAATCTGGCGGTACTTTCCTTGCCCACCTTCCTTTCAATGCCATACCAAGGCACTCCCATCCATCCCCTTACCGTATGACCGTGGCAGGCCAGATATTGGGTATTCTCTACCTTCACCACCTTCTGGGCTACTGGGTACAGGGAAAATTCAATGTTGTCATGTTTCTGCAGGTAGGTTTTCATGATATGCCCCACCAGATAATTCAATGAATTGACCCCGGCCTCTTGTTGCTGGGGCTTCTTGGTAAGGCGGGCATGGTTATCGGCAGAGATGAAATGGATGATCACCCTTTCAAAATGAGGGGCCACGGAGGCCACCTGCATTGAATGCAACTTGGCAGCTTCTATCACCTGTTGAGGGGAGGGGAAGGCATTGGTGATTTTCAATTCCTCATGTATATCCCCGCTGATAAGGTCCCCCGTAAAGAACCAATGAAGTTCGTTAATCGTATAGCTATGCCGCAGGGTCTCAATGTATCCGATACTATCCCGGGCAAACCCCATATTTCGGGCCTCACAGATATCAGGGTTGTATTCGTTCAGGCCCTCAATCTCATCCGCCGGCTGGATAACTCCCATGTGGCTGTCAGATGTTTGTAATACCGCTGATACCCTTTTCTTACGATCCGTCTTGGGCTTGTAGAAAGGCGGTAGGGGAGTGATGGCCGGCACATGACTTTCCAGTTGACGAAAATACACCTCCAACCCTCCACGTTCTTTCTTGTACGCCTCGTGGTTGCGTTCCTTTTCTGCGACCTGCCGCCGCAATTCCTGCAGTTCCTCATCGTACTGATGCCGCAGGTGATCCTTGTTCAATGTCATAACAATACCCCTTCCATTTTAAGTTCATGTATAGTTTGTGGATGGGCCCAATAGGTTTTGCCCCCGGCCTTGCCCCGGTATTCGCTTGTAGCGGCACTTTCCAATACAGGCCGGTATCCGGATTTTCCGGACAACCCTGATAGTCTTATGAATTCAGCCTCTGTGTATATTACCCCCTCTTTCCTGTAAGGGAGATCCTTCAGGGCTTCCATTACGATAGTCTTAACATCATGCTGCCGCCGTAGTTCATCTTTGGTCATTGCATGGTTTTGGGCAGGCGTTTCCTGCGTAGGGGTAGGATATACAGCAAGATGTTTGTCCAGTTCACTGATATCCGTTTGAAATCCCATGCTGCTCCGTTTGATGCCTTTGTAGATTCCTGCCGCATTTTCATAACTCCTAAATATCTCCGGGTGTTCTTTGTAGATCCGGGTGGCAACCTTATTAAGGGGCACATCCGGGTTCCGCTTTACCCATAACCGCATAAAATCACTTTTTGAAATAGTCATAGATTAAGTATTTAGTTCAACAATCTCTGATACATTTCCCTTCAGGGCAACCTCAAATGTCTTATCGGCGTGTTCTGCCAGTCCTTTGTCGTGGGTGATGATTATGAATTGTATGCCCAGCTTTTCGGATATTTCCTGTATCATGGCCGATGCCCGGGGGTGTAGGTCCCGGGAAAGGAACTTCATGGGCTCATCCAACACAACAGTATTCCGGGATCGGGGCCTTTTCATTGACCATGATGCTATACGAAGGGCAAAAGAGGCCACATCCACGGCCCCTCCCCCGGAGGCAGTCAGGGGATCAAAGCGTTCTTTCCCTCTCTCAAACAACAGGTCGCATTCCGTTTTGTTTCTCCGTTGCACAAACTCCACCTCCATCC
>PWHO01000098.1 GCA_003555385.1 Bacteroidales bacterium | reverse complement strand
CAGGCTGATTTTTTCATTTCCAGGATAGCGCAGGCAAAATCATACCAGCTGGCGACTCCTTCATTGCTGTAATTGTAGATTTCCCCGCGTATACGGGGTGGGAAAGCGGGCAGTAAATCCAGGATGGTTCTGGCCAGATCACGCGCATAAGTGGGCGTACCAACCTGGTCGTAAACAACTTTAAGCTCGTTTTTCAAGGAGGCTTGTTTGAGGATTGATTTCATAAAGTTATTGCCGTGGGAAGAATACAGCCAGGAAGTTCGAAAAATGACCGACCGTTTGGCATTAAACAGGACTTCCAGCTCACCATCCAGTTTACTCTTCCCGTAAACTGACCTGGGGTTGGCAGAATCACCCTCGGTATAAGGGCGGCAACCTTTGCCGTCGAACACATAATCCGTGGAAAGATGGACCATCAGCGCACCTGCCTTGCTGGCAGCCTCAGCCAGGTGACCGGCGGCTTTAGCGTTTGCCAGGTGTGCGTTTTCCATATCGGCCTCAGCCTGGTCAACACTTGTATGACCGGCACAGTTGATCAGGCAGTCTACGCGCTGTTTTTTGAAAAATTTCCGGACAGCTTCGCCATCCGTCACATCCAGAGAGCTCCTGTCTGTAAATAAAAACCGGTAGTCTGAATAAGACGCCGCAAGGGACTGCAGCTCCATGCCAAGCTGACCCCGGCTCCCGGTAACAAGAATTTGCATACTTTCACTTTTTAGTCAAAAGACGAAAATAAAACAATTTTATGGATATTGGGTTTATTCTGTTAAATTTGAATGATTCGCCATTAAACCCTTGTATATGTCCGACGCACCAATCGAAAAAGAGGTTTGGGACAGCAGCAGGAAAGCACTGTTCATTAACCTGGATAACAGCATTTACGGGTCTTTTGCGGAAATTGGCGGAGGCCAGGAAGTGGCCAGGTGGTTTTTTCAGTCCGGGGGGGCCTCCGGCACCGTTGCCAGAACGGTTTCAGCTTACGACATGAAGTTCAGTGACTACCTTTACGGTAAAAGTCCGGCCGGACGTTATGTTTGCGAAGAGAGGCTGGTACAGATGCTGGACAAAGAATACAGCAGCCTGACTGAACTTTTAAAAGACAGGGGAGGCAACACACGTTTTTTTGCTTTCGCCAACACAGTGGCTACCCTGAATTACCGGAAAGACAACGAGGCCCACGGTTGGCTGGGAGTTCGTTTCCAACTCCGGCCCGGCTCAGCTCATAATGAAGTGATTATCCATGTCAGACTACTGGAAAATGACGGTGTACAGCAGCAACACACCCTGGGGGTTCTGGGGGTAAATCTCATCTATGCCTGCTATTACAATTATCAGTATCCCAACAGTTTTTTGCAGTCTTTACTTGAAGACATTTCCTCAGATCGTGTAGAGATCGATATGATCAGCATGCGGGGGCCGGAACTGGAGTACGTAGACAACCGGCTTCTGGCTGTTCAGCTGGTGAAAAACGGAATGACTCCTGCCGCCATGTTTGACCGGCACGGCCAGGTACAGCAACCGGCTGATATGCTTTACAAAAAAAACATCATGGTGCTGAGGGGAAGTTTCCGGCCCATTACCCATGCCGGTTTTGACATGCTGAAAAACGGGTTTGCATTGTTCAAGGAAGAGGTGGGTTACCAGAAGGGTGACAATAATACAGAAGTGATCTGTGAGATTACGCTCAACAACCTTATTGAAAAGGGAAATTTTGACGAGCGGGATTTCCTGGATCGGGTAGACATCCTCAGCGGGATGGGTCAGAATGTGATGGTGTCCAATTTCCGGGAGTTCTACAAGCTTGCAGGCTGGTTTCAGCGATTCCGCCTGTTCAATATCCGCATGGTAATGGGCGCACTTACCTTTCATAAAGTGCTGGATGAAAGGTATTACAGAGAACTCAAGGGAGGAATCCTGGAGGCATTTGGCCGGCTGTTTACGGATAACCTGAGGGTTTATGTGTATCCCGGGCAACAATCGCCTGAATCTGCTGTGCTGACACTATCTGATATTCCGGTAAACGAAAACATCAGACATCTCTACCGTCATCTTACAGAAAATCAATATATAATGGATATTCCGGAATACAGGAAGGAGGTCCTGCCCTGGTTTTCACACATCGTACTCCATAAGATCAAAAACAATGATCCATCCTGGGAAGAAATGGTACCACGGTACGTATCCGCCTTTATAAAAAGCAAGTGCCTGTTTGGTTATGAACCTTCGAAGTAACGCCTGAGCGGAAAATTACCGCTTGCTCCCTCGAAAAACACCAGGGCTTTTTGTTGAAAAAATACCGCATGATCAGCGGTTCAATATTTGTATCTTTGCATGAAAATCTGCCACGATACAATGATAGAGAACTATTCGGAAGATACCATCCGCACCCTCGACTGGAAGGAACATATCAGGCTCCGGCCGGGTATGTATATCGGCAAGCTGGGTGACGGGGCCTCACAGGATGACGGGATTTATGTCCTGATCAAAGAGGTGATCGACAATGCCATCGATGAATTTGTAATGGGGTTTGGCAAAACCATCGAAGTCATCATTGACGAGCGTCAGGTTACCGTCCGGGATTACGGACGGGGCATACCCCTGGGAAAGGTCGTTGATTGTGTGTCAAAGATTAACACCGGTGCCAAGTACGACAGCAAGGTTTTCAAAAAAACCGTGGGGCTGAACGGGGTTGGCACAAAGGCGGTTAACGCCCTCTCCCATTCCTTTACCATCGAGTCGATCCGTGAAAACAAGGCCAAAAGGGCCGATTTTTCACTGGGGAAGCTGGTTGAGGAGGAAGAATCGGAGGCCGGAAAAAAACGCACCGGAACCCGAGTCACCTTCGTACCCGACGAAACCATTTTTGGAAAATTCCGCTTTATTGATGAATATATCGAGGAGTTGCTCTGGAACTATGTGTTCCTGAACCGCGGACTTACGATTGTTTTCAACGGCCGTAAAATGCAGTCGCAGAACGGGCTGATGGACTTGCTCTCCAGGCAGATTGACGGTCCGGTATGCTACCCCATTATTCACATCCACGAGGATGAAATGGAATTTGCATTTACCCACAGTAACAGCCAGTACAGCGAGGAGTACTCCTCTTTTGTGAACGGACAACACACCACCCAGGGCGGCACGCACCAGGCAGCTTTCCGGGAAGCGCTGAACAAAACCATACGTGAATTCTACAAGAAAGATTTTGATACCAACGACATCAAGACCTCGATCATGGTGGCGGTGAGCATAAAGGTGCAGGAGCCGGTATTTGAATCTCAGACCAAAACAAAGCTTGGGTCACAGCACATGGAGCCCGGCGGCACCACCATCAGGAACTACATCGCCGACATTTTAAAAAGGCGCCTGGATAACTACCTCCATATGCATCCCGAAGTGGCAGAAGCGTTACTGAAAAAAATACTGCAATCGGAGAAGGATCGTAAGGAGATGGCCAACATCAAAAAACTGGCCAAAGAGCGGGTCAAAAAAGCCAGCCTCCATAACAAAAAATTGCGTGATTGCAGGGCCCACTATAATGACAACAATCCGCAACGCCTGGAAACAACCCTTTTCATCACCGAGGGGGACTCTGCCAGCGGGTCCATTACAAAGGCCAGGAATGTGAACACCCAGGCGGTATTCAGCCTCAAAGGAAAACCCCTGAACAGTTATGGCCTGAGCAAACGGATTGTGTACGAAAATGAAGAGTTCAACCTGCTGCAGGCTGCCCTGAATATCGAAGATAACCTGGAAGACCTGCGCTACAACAATATTGTGATCGCCACCGATGCCGATGTGGACGGGATGCATATCCGCCTGCTGCTGCTGACCTTTTTCCTGCAATTTTTTCAGGACGTGGTAAGGAACGGTCACCTGTATATCCTGCAAACACCTTTATTCCGGGTGCGCAACAAGAAAAAGACCATCTACTGCTATTCTGACCAGGAAAAACACAATGCGATCAAATCACTGGGTACTTCACCCGAGATCACACGATTCAAGGGTCTGGGTGAAATTTCCCCGGACGAATTCAGCCACTTCATCGGAAAGAATATCCGGCTTGATCCGGTGATCCTCCGCAAAGACATGAGCCTGAACGACACATTGAGGTTTTACATGGGAAAAAACACCCCGGAGAGGCAGCAGTTCATCATCGATAACCTTCGCATGGAGCTGGATATGATATAAACAATGTCGATGATATAAACATTGCCTGGGGCATCCCGGGGCTCATTCACGATTCCAGCGAGAAGTCATCCCAATCAGCCCAGGATTTAAAAGTCTTGCGGAAATCATCCAGCTGACACCGCGTCATTACCACCGTTTCGGTGGTCTCCTTAAACGGCATGATATTGGACAGGTTATCCCCCTGGGGGCTGATCACGGCAGAATCCCCTGAATAGAGGATATCATTGCCATCTTTGCCCACACGGTTCACCCCCACCACGTATGCCTGATTCTCGATGGCCCGGCCCATCAACAGGATCCGCCAGGCATGGCTCCTTGCTTCGGGCCAGTTGGCCACATTCAGGAGGCAGTCATACTTAAAGCCTGTTTCCTCACTGTAAAT
>PWHO01000064.1 GCA_003555385.1 Bacteroidales bacterium | reverse complement strand
GGCGCGCAGCGCCGACTAACCGGAGGCGCGCAGCGCCGACTAACCGGAGGCGCGCAGCGCCGACTAACCGGAGGCGCGTCAGCGCCGACTAACTTGAGGCGCGTAGCGCCGACTAACCGGAGGGGCGTCAGCCCCCGACTAACTTGAGGCGCGGAGCGCCGACTAAATATGAGCAAATATTATATCATAGCCGGTGAAGCCTCGGGCGATGTGCATGCAGCCAATCTCATGAAGCGGCTGAAGGCCCGTGACAATGGTGCTGTGTTCCGTTTCTGGGGCGGCGACAGGATGGCCAGAGAAGGGGGTGAGCCGGTAAGGCATATTACTGAACTGTCATTTATGGGGTTCTGGGAGGTGCTGGTGAACCTGAAGCCAATCCTCCGTAACCTTCGGTTCTGCAAACAGGATATTCTGGCCTGGAAGCCGGACGTGCTCATCCTGGTAGACTATCCCGGTTTCAACCTTCGCATTGCTGAATTCGCTCACAAAAGAGGTATTCGTGTTGTATATTATATAAGCCCCATGATATGGGCCTGGAAGGAATCCCGCATCAAAAAGATCAAAAGGTCGGTAGACCGGATGCTGGTGATCCTTCCTTTTGAAAAAGATTTTTATGCCCGCCTGAATTACCCGGTAAGTTTTCCGGGAAATCCTTTGCTGGATGAGATCGCTCCGGTAAGGAACGATCCGGGCTTTGAGCAGTTTCGTGAGGCTCATGATCTTTCTGATAAGCCCATTGTGGCTGTCCTCCCGGGAAGCCGGAAGCAGGAGATCAGCCGGAAACTCGGGAATATGGCTGCCATGGCTGCTTTTTTTCCGGATTATCAGTTTGTAGTGGCTGCGGTGTCTGCCCACGACAAGGAGTTTTATTTGCAGTATGCCGGCAATGCCAATGTTTTCCTGGTGTATGACCAGACTTACCCTTTGCTGGCAAATGCCGAAGCCGCCCTGGTGGCCTCAGGCACGGCTGCCCTGGAAACGGCGCTTTTCAATGTGCCGCAGGTGGTTTGTTATAAAGCCAATAAGATCTCTTACCAAATTGCCCGCCTTCTGGTGAAGGTCAAATATATTTCGCTGGTGAATCTGATCATGGATAAACCGGTGGTGCGGGAAATGATACAGGATGAGTTCAACCGGGAGGCTTTGCGTGATGAGCTTGACCGGCTTTTGTACAATCCCGCTTACCGTAGCCGGATGCAGGATGATTACCTGCAGCTGGAAAATATGCTTGGCGGAGAAGGGGCCTCTGACAGGGCCGCCCGGGAGATTACTGAATTTATCGGGATGAAAGGATAAATGTTAAGGGTGCAAGTGGTTGAATGTTAAGGGTGCAAGTGGTTGAATGTTATGGGTGCAAATGGTTGAATATGTGGCGCGCTACTTTGGTCTTTCTGCTTTTTTTTCTTTCCGTTTCTGCCCGTGCGGATCTGCCCCATCCTGAAGTGATTGATGTGGGCATTTTTTCCGGCCAACCCATTAAGAACATCACCGTTGTGCCTGCCGCCGGCGGTTACCGCCTTACAGACGGCGAGGGGCACCGGATAGCTGAATTGGAAAAAAACAAGCCCGTTGATATTGCCCTGATGGGCGACCATTGCGGAATAACGATGGGTGACTCCACCTTTTATGTGCGCACTGAGGTGATTCTCCGCGGGCACCGGTGGGAAAATTTCTTTGTGATTCATGTGGATGGTCATCCATACAGGATGTACGATGATGACCTGGTGGTGCGTGCCGGAAGGGAGCGGCTGGTGCTGGTGAACCGCGCGGCTGTTGACAATTATGTGGCGGGCGTGGTGCAGTCGGAGTCTGGCTGGATGCGTCATCTGGAATATTACAAGGTACAGGCGATCATTGCCCGCACTTACGCCCTCAGAAACGGAGGGTCAAACGGACACTCCGAATATCATTTGTGCGACGGGGTGCACTGCCAGGCTTACTATGGGCGCAGCGGTTATGGGGATATCATTCAGGCTGTGGCCCTGACCCGCGGCGATGTGGTGGTGGATGAACACGGAGAATTAATCAATGCAGTGTATCATGCCAATTGCGGAGGAGAAACAGTGGCTTCAGAAAATGTCTGGCAACGCCCGAAATCCTACTTGACAAGTGTTGCCGACAGTTTTTGTGTGCAACAACCGGGTGCCGTATGGGAAGCCAGCATTCCGCGCGGTGAATTTTTCGGCTTCCTGGAACAGTATTTCTCGATTAATCCTTCACCCGATATAAAGGAGCAGCTTCTCCATTTTACCCAATTGAGCCGTACCCATGTGCTGCAACCCTTTGATGAAGTCAGGCTGACCCAGCTGCGTACCCGGTTCAACCTCAGAAGTACCTTTTTCTCATTTTCTCCTTTCAACGACATGATCTACGTGAGGGGCAGGGGATACGGCCACGGGGTGGGTCTGTGCCAGGAAGGCGCCATGGAGATGGCCAAAAGGGGCTATGCAGCCTCTGAGATCATCCGGTTTTACTACCAGGGAGTTGCCCTCCGCACATTGGAATAACCTGTTTGCGAGAATACGTTTTGAAGCTGTCGGCAAACTAACTGCAGGGGCCTTCTGCACATTGGAATAAACCGTTTGCCGTATACGGCTTTCAATTCCGGGTTATCAGGGTCTGAAAAAAGTATTTTTATTGAATACTTTTAACAGAACTGTCGGATGCCTTTGCCAAAACTTCTGTTTCCATTTCTGCTGGGGGTCATACTTTACTTGTCTGCCGGTGACCTGTTGCCGCTTTCAGCAGGGTATTGGCTGACGGGATCGTTTTTCGGATTTTGCCTGCTTTCCCTTTTTGTTCCTGTCCAATCGTATGCTTTGCGATGGATCTGCGGGGGCTGTGTTTCCCTGGCGCTGATTGCCGGGGGGTATCAGCTTGCGAGGCATCACAATCAGTTGCTTCATCCCACTCATTTCAGTCATTTTAAGGATGCAGAGGACGGTTATCTGCTGGTTCGGATAAGGGAGCCGGTGTCTGAACGGGCAAATAGTTTCCGGGTGATGGTTGCTGCCAGGAAGCAGGGCAATGATAGTCTGCAAAGGCGGGTAACGGGGCGCCTGATGCTCTACCTGGAAAAAGACAGCCTGGCTGCCGGCCTGGGGTATGGCGATAAACTGCTGATCCCGGATCGCTACGAGCCACTGGGGCCGCCGGGCAATCCGGATGCCTTCAATTACAGCAGGTTTCTGGCCATGGGGAAGGTGTACCACTCTGCCTATATTCCCTCCGGGCAATGGCATGCCACGGGTCGCAACCAGGGGCGTTTTTTGATGCGAACGGCCCTGTCATTGCGACATCGTGCCATGGACGTTTTCCGGCATAATGGCATTGCCGGGGATGAACTGGCGGTGATATCGGCCCTGCTGCTCGGTTATAGGGAGTACCTGGATGAGGACCTGCAGCAGGCCTTTGCCGGTGCGGGTGCCATGCATGTGCTTTGTGTGTCGGGCCTGCATGTGGGCATCATATTCATGGTGCTGAAAACTTTGTTGGGTTTCATGGTGCGACTGCCCGGTGGGAGGGTCTGGCAGATTATGCTGATCCTGTTGTGCATTTGGATGTATGCGGCCATTACCGGCTTTTCCCCGTCAGTGCTGAGGGCCTCGGTGATGTTTTCCTTTGTGGCCACGGGGCAAAGTTTCAGACGTCCCACCAATATTTACAATACACTGGCTGCTTCTGCCTTTGTGCTGGTGGTGGCCAACCCCTTCATCATTACCCGTATCGGTTTTCAGCTTTCTTACCTGGCTGTGGTCAGCATTGTAGCACTGCAGCCAGGGATCAGCCGTTTATTGACGGTGAAATACCGGATCGTCCGAAAAATCTGGGGCATGTCTTCAGTGTCCATTGCGGCCCAGCTGGCCACCGGCCCCCTGGCCCTGTTTTACTTCAACCAGTTTCCGAATTATTTTCTGCTTACCAACCTGGTGGCGATCCCGCTGGCAGGCCTGATTATTTACCTTGCGTTGCTTACCCTGGCGTTATCCCCCATCCCGGTTGCTGCTTCTTTGACCGCCCGGGCATTGTCTTTGCTGGCTTCGCTGCTTCATCAGTCGGTTTCTTTTGTGGAGGCCCTTCCTTACTCCACCCTGTCGGGGGTGTACCTCGGCCCGGCCGGGCTATTCCTGCTGTCGGGTTTGTTGTTGTCTGCCTGCCTGTATTTCGTGTCTGGCCGGCGGGGTGGCCTGGTATTGGCCTGCCTGTGCGGCCTGTTGTTTGTTGGTTATTTTTCTCTACGGGATGCGGAAAACCGGCGGCAGCGGCATTTTGTGGTGTATGACGCCGGCCGCAGCAGTGTGGTGGGCTTTTTTTCAGGGAAACAGGCTCTGACGCTGGCCGGGGAAGAGCTGGCGGAGGATCCTTCGCTGTATGACTTTCACGTTTCGGGTAACCGTATACGCCGGGGTACCCGGGAGGTGATCCATATTCCGGCGGAACACAGTGATACGTTGTTTGTCAGCGGCGGGTTTGTCAGGCGGGGTGGCCTGGTTGTTTTTGAAGAGACCCGGATGTTGATTGTATCTGAAGAGGCTCCGCCATGGCTGCTTCAGCTTCCGCCGGCGGAAGGACCGGACCCGGAGCGGGG
>PWHO01000321.1 GCA_003555385.1 Bacteroidales bacterium | reverse complement strand
TCCGCGTGTTGTTTCCTGAAGATTATGCCGATCAGGCTCAGCGGGTGACTGACATACTCATGTACAGCTATCCAAGGGTTTCGGCGACCATGGGGTATCGTCCGCGGAAAGTTCCTGTGATCCTCCACAATCGTACCGTGGTGCCCAACGGTTTCGTCAGCTGGGCGCCCGCCCGTCTGGAGATGTTCACCAACCCTCCCCCCGACAATGATCAGCACGACTGGCTGGAGCGCCTTGCAGTCCATGAGTTCAGGCATGTGGTCCAGGTTGATAAACTGAACCAGGGGCTTACCGGGTTTTTTGCCCGGCTGTTCGGCGAGCATGTAACGGGGATTTCGCTGGGGTTGTTTGTGCCCTTGTGGTTCCTGGAAGGAGATGCTGTGGCGGCTGAGACCGGCCTGACCCACGGTGGTCGGGGGAGGCGTCCGTCCTTTGAGCAGGGGTTGAGGGCCCAGGTCCTGGAAAAGGGAATATATTCTTATGATAAGGCCATGCTGGGGTCTTACCGGGATCATGTCCCCAATTATTATGAGCTTGGGTATCAGCTTGTTTCTGCTGCCAGGATGGAATACGGCGCGGATATCTGGGACAAGGTGATGGAAAATACGGCCCGTCGCCCCTATACGGTTTTTCCTTTCTCGCTGGGATTGGAAAAATACGCCGGGCTTGGGCAGGAGGCGCATTATTATCGCAGTTTTTGGCAACTGGACTCGGCCTGGCAGGAACAGGAAGCAAGTTACGCCTATACGCATTTTGAGGAGATCAGCCCCGGTAAGTCCCTGTATACCAATTATCGCCCCATAGGGTTCAGCAACGATTCCACCGTGGTCGCCCTGAAGACAGGGTTGGAAGACATTCCCCGTGTGGTATCTGTGGGGCCGGAAAAAGAAGTGGAAACCGTTTTTACCCCCGGGTTTTACAACAGTGATGGTTTTACCATGGGCGGGGGGGTGGTTGCCTGGGCTGAAACCCGCCCTGATCCCAGGTGGGCGCACAGGAGTTGGTCAGAGGTGCATTTGTATGACCTGGAAAGAGGCAGGCATATCCGGCTTACCCGGGGAACCCGTTATTTTTCCCCGGCTGTTTCTCCTGACGGGAGCCTGGTTGCCGTGACCGAAGTGACGGCCCGTAATGAATATGCCCTGGTGCTGCTGGACGCAACAAACGGCAATGAAGCCGCCCGTTTCCCTTCACCTGGCAATGCTTACCTGATGCAGCCCCGCTGGCATCCCGGGGGTGGGTCGGTCGTGGCCATTGCCCAAAACGAAGATGGTAAACGAATTATTTCCCTTGATACCGAACCCGGGGAGTTTGCCACGTTGTACCATGGGGGGCACCATGATATTTCCCGGCCCCGCTATTTGAACGGGACGCAGCTATTGTTCACCGGTCCGTTTTCCGGGATTGACAATGTTTATTTGCTGGATACGGATGATGACAGTGTAAGTATGCTTGTATCCGCCCGTTTTGGGTCGGTGGATGCAGTGCCCGGAAAAGAGGACGGCGGGTTGGCGTGGGCTGATTATACGGCCGACGGTTACCGGATTGCTTATCGCAGGGAACTGCCGGCGACGATTCCGGCAGAAAGCGTGGAGGATCACTCGGTGGCGTTTCACCGGATGCTCGCCCGGCAGGAAGGGGATGTGGTATCAGGTGACCGGATTCCTGCCGGCGATTACGAAATATCCGATTACTCTAAATTGGGCGGGTTGTTCAACGTCCACAGCTGGGGGCCATTTGCCCTGGAGATGAGCACCATGAGTGTGAGTCCGGGTGTCTCCCTGTTCTCCCAGAATCTTTTGAGTACTTCGACAGGTTCGATGGGGTATTCATGGGACATGAATGAGGGCCTCGGCTCCTATTTTCTGGAGTACACCTACATGGGCCGTTACCCTGTAATGGATCTCCGCGCTGAAACCGGCCTCAGGCGAGCCCGTTATCTGGATGCGGACGGGGAGCTAACCTCATTTTTGTGGAGGGAGTGGTCCTTTAAGCCGGGGATTCGTATTCCTTTGTTTTTTCGCAAAGGAGCAGTGAGTTATGGGCTCACCCCTTCTGTGAAATTTGGCTTTGCAAGGATGGACGAACCCGAAGAAGCCCCCGGGTTTTTTCAGGGCCAGGAGTTTTTTCCGTTGGAGTACCGTATATCGGCATTCCGTCTGTGGCGACGGGTGGCACGTGATATCCGGCCGCAAAAAGGGCAGGCGATTGACCTGCAATACCGGCATACTCCTTTTGGCAGCGGGGATATGGGAAGGGTTTTTGCCGGACGGTTCAGTGCGTATTTTCCCGGTGCCGGCCGGCATCACAGTCTTCTGTTTTCTGCCTTTTTTCAGGATCACCGCGAACCCAATTTTCAGCTTAATACCATGAATTACGGATTTCCCGGCCTGATCAGCCATCCCAGGGGTATCAGCGACCGGAGGGATGCAAAACTTTTTGGTGCTTCCCTGGATTATGCTTTTCCACTGGCCTATCCGGAATGGATTGTTCCGTGGTTTTTGTATTTGAAACGTATTCACCTGAATGTTTTTGTGGATTATGCCCGGGCAACTCCCATGTCATCTTATTCGGTCACCCCGGTTATTCCGGAGGCCGAAACCCTTACTTCCACCGGAATAGATGTGGTGGGCGATATGCACCTTCTGCAGTTCTTCTCCCCTGTCAGGCTGGGTTTGCGCAGCACATACCTGCCCGGTGAAGATCAGTGGGATTTCAGGTTGCTGTTCTTTTTTGAAATATAACAGCTTCGATTCAGAACGGGCTGTCAAAATCGCTGAACAGCGGGGCAGTTCGATCTTTCTCAGAAAGCAGCGGGTCATCTGTTTCCCAGTTAATCTGCAGCTCAGGGTCATCCCACCGGATGGTGCGTTCAGCAGCTTTATGGTATCCGCTTGTGCATTTATAAAAGAATACGGTGTCGTCCTGCAGTGTGCGGAACCCGTGGGCAAAACCTTCCGGGATAAACACCATCTTGTGCTGGCCGGCTTCCAGCATTATCTTAAAATGCTTTCCGTAAGTGGGCTGGTTGCGCCTGAGGTCAACAACCACATCCAGAACAGCCCCTTTCAGAACCCTGACCAGCTTGCCCTGGGCGTGCGGAGGGACCTGAAAGTGAAGGCCCCGTATTACGTTGGCCACCGACCCGGACTGGTTATCCTGAACGTACTCAGCCGGGATATCCAGGCCGGCAAAGGTTTTTTTGTTCCAGGATTCGAAGAAATATCCCCTGGCATCCTGAAATATACGGGGTTCTATGACATATAGCCCTTCAAAGGGGGTGGGTTGAACTTTCATAACGGTTATCGTGGCTGGTCTTACATGTGAATTACTTCATCGTAGGCGGCTGCGGCGGCTTCCATCACAGCCTCCGACATGGTGGGGTGGGGGTGTACGGTCTTGATGATCTCATGTCCGGTGGTTTCCAGTTTTTTGGCCACAACTGCCTCCGCGATTATTTCTGTGACATTGTCCCCGATCATATGTGCGCCCAGCAATTCACCATATTTTGCATCAAAGATAAGTTTTACGAACCCATCCTTGTTTCCGGCAGCACTGGCTTTTCCTGACGCTGAAAAGGGAAATTTGCCGATCTTCAGTTCATAACCGGCTTCTTTGGCGGCTTTTTCGGTGAGACCCACAGAGGCCACCTCCGGGATGGCATAGGTACAGGCCGGGATGTTTTTATAGTCGAGCGGTTCCGGATTCTCCCCGGCGATCTTTTCTACGCAAACAATGCCTTCGGCAGATGCCACGTGGGCAAGAGCCGGGCCGTCCACCACATCGCCGATGGCATATACGCCTTCCACGCTGGTTCGGTAATACTCATCCACTTTGATTTTACCTTTTTCCGTATCAATGCCGGTATCTTCAAGTCCGATATTCTCGGTGTTCGGGGCAATGCCAACGGCCGACAACACAATGTCCGCTTCAATGGTTTCTTCTCCCTTTTTGGTTTTGACCTTCACCTTGCACTTCTTCCCTTTTGTATCCACGGATTCAACAGCACTGCCGGTCATTACCTTGATTTTGGATTTTTTAAATGAGCGGGCCAGTTGTTTTGATACATCCTCATCTTCCAGGGGAACGATATTGGGGAGGTATTCCACAAGGGTAACCTGGGTGCCGATGGCATTGTAGAAATAGGCAAATTCCGTTCCGATGGCGCCGGATCCGACCACGACCATGGATTCAGGCTGTTTTTTAAGCGTCATGGCTTCACGGTATCCGATGATTTTCTTGCCGTCCTGTTTCAGGCTGTCCAGTTGCCGGCTCCGGGCACCGGTGGCAATCAAAATATGTTTGGCCTCGTATTCTTTTTTGTTCCCGTCTTTGTCTTCCACTTCCACCTTTTTCCCGGGCATCACCTTTCCGTATCCTTCGATATGTTCGATCTTGTTCTTTTTAAACAGGTACTGAATGCCCTTACTCATTCCTGCTGCCACTTCACGGCTTCTTTTCACCATATCCGGAAGGCTTGCGGTGGCTTCACCATCAAATTTTACTCCGTAATCCGCGGCATGGTTCAGGTAATTGAAAACCTGTGCGCTTTTCAGCAGGGCCTTTGTGGGGATGCATCCCCAGTTAAGGCATAC
>PWHO01000318.1 GCA_003555385.1 Bacteroidales bacterium | reverse complement strand
GTTTCTGGCTTCAACACCTCTCCATGCGACCTTTCAAGAACGGACTCGGGGGAAGCAAGGCTGATGGTAATGCTGGAGAAATTGCTTTTGACGTTGGATTCTTTTCTGAAAGCCATATATAGTGTTTATTAAGGTCTGATTCTATTGTTGTTCGAACTTGGCTGACGAAGGATGCTGCAGGCATCGCATCAGTCGAACCGAAGATTGAGACCCAGTCCCCTGAGTTCATGCACCAATACGTTGAATGACTCCGGAACACCGGGAACAGGCATATTGTCACCCTTCACAAGGGCTTCATACGTCTTGGCACGGCCAATCACATCATCCGACTTCACAGTCAGGATCTCCTGCAGGACATTTGCAGCGCCAAAGGCTTCCAGTGCCCATACCTCCATCTCACCGAAACGTTGTCCGCCGAACTGGGCTTTACCTCCAAGAGGCTGCTGTGTAATCAGCGAATAAGGACCAATGGAGCGGGCATGCATCTTGTCATCGACCATGTGTCCCAGCTTCAGCATATAGATCACCCCAACAGTGGCGGGCTGGTCAAAGCGTTCCCCGGTACCTCCGTCATAAAGATGCACCTTGCCGTTTTCCGGCAGACCTGCTTTATTCAGGTATTCATTGATCTGGCCTACGTGAGCCCCGTCAAAAATAGGCGTGCCAAAACTCATACCAAGCTTTTCTCCGGCCCAGCCCAGTACAGTTTCATAGATCTGTCCCAGGTTCATACGGGAAGGCACCCCAAGCGGGTTCAGCACAATATCAACAGGTGTGCCGTCTGCAAGGAAAGGCATATCCTCCTGGCGAACTATCTTGGCCACAATCCCCTTGTTACCGTGGCGACCAGCCATCTTATCACCCACTTTCAGCTTCCGCTTCTTGGCCATATATACCTTCGCAAGCTGAACAATGCCCGTGGGAAGTTCATCTCCGACTGTAGCCGTAAATTTCTTGCGGTTAAAGGTACCAAGAATGTCTTTAAACTGAATGGAGTAGTTGTGCAGCAACTCCTTGATAAGCTCGTTCTTCTTTTTGTCAGTGGTCCAGTTATTGGGATTAATGGTTGAGTAGTCCAGCCCATGCAAAATTTTCTGGGTAAACTTGGTTCCTTTCGGAACAACGGACTCCTTCAGGCTGTTGGTGACACCCTGGGAAGTCTTACCGGACACCAGCACGATCAATTTATCCACCAGTTTCGAGCGCAACTCACCGGATTTCTGGTTGAATTCCTCTTCCAGTTTTCCCAGCTGAGCCTTCTCTTTGGTTTTTGCTTTCCTGTCCTTCAGCACACGGGAGAACAGTTTTTTGTCAACAATCACTCCTTTAGTTGCCGGCGGAGCCTTCAGAGAAGCATCTTTCACGTCTCCGGCCTTATCACCGAAAATAGCCCGGAGCAACTTTTCTTCCGGTGTCGGATCTGTCTCTCCTTTGGGCGTGATCTTGCCGATCAAAATATCTCCTTCATTTACCTCCGCCCCGATACGGATCAACCCGTGCTCATCCAGATCCTTGATGGCATCTGCACTCACATTGGGAATATCGCTGGTGAGTTCCTCTGCACCACGCTTGGTATCACGCACATCCAGAGAAAATTCTTCAATGTGGATGGAGGTGAAAATATCGTTACGGACAATCTTGTCGGATACCACAATGGCATCCTCGAAGTTGTACCCCTTCCAGGGCATAAATGCGACTTTCAGATTACGTCCCAGGGCCAGTTCACCGTTCTTGGTAGCATACCCTTCGCACAGAAGCTGTCCTTTTTCTACTTTCTGTCCTTTTCGGACGATGGGGTTCAGGTTCAGGCAAGAGTTCTGATTGGTCTTGGCGAACTTGGTCAGCCTGTAGGATTTAACATCATCCTCAAAACTGACGAGCCGCTCTTCCTCATTGCGTGCATAACGGATCACAATCTCCGTGGCATCCACATACTCAACCACGCCATCACCTTCTGCATGGATCAGTACACGCGAATCGTTGGCAACCCTTTTCTCAAGTCCGGTACCCACAATGGGGGCCTCCGGGTTGATCAGGGGCACAGCCTGACGCATCATGTTACTGCCCATCAGGGCACGGTTGGCATCATCATGCTCCAGGAAAGGAATCAGGGAAGCCGCGATGGAAGCAATCTGGTTGGGCCCCACATCCATCAATTTGATATTCTCGGGAGTCACAATCGGGTAATCAGCCTGGTACCTGACCTTGATACGGTCTTCCTTAAAAGTGCCGTCTTTATTCAATGGCACGTTGGCCTGACTGATGATCTCGGTTTCTTCTTCTTCCGCAGAGAGATATACAGGAGGTTTATCAAAACGCACCCTGCCATTGTCCACCTCAAAATAAGGGGTTTCAATGAATCCAAGTTCATTCACCTTCGCATACACACACATGGAAGAAATCAGCCCGATGTTAGGTCCTTCGGGGGTTTCAATCGTACAAAGACGTCCGTAGTGCGTAAAGTGCACGTCCCTTACCTCAAAACCGGCACGCTCACGCGACAAACCTCCCGGCCCGAGTGCCGACATCCGCCTTTTGTGCGTGATCTCCGCGAGGGGGTTGGTCTGATCCATGAACTGTGACAACTGGTTGGTACCGAAAAAAGAATTGATCACTGATGACAGTGTCTTGGCATTGATCAGATCGGTAGGGGCAAACACTTCGTTGTCGCGGACGTTCATCCGCTCCCGAATGGTTCGTGCCATACGGGCAAGACCCACGCCAAACTGTGCATAGAGCTGCTCACCTACTGTTCGTACACGACGGTTACTCAGGTGGTCAATGTCATCCACATCGGCTTTCGCATTGACAAGCTCGATCAGGTATTTTACGATATAAATAATGTCTTCCCTTGTCAGGACTTTGACATCCATGGGGGTATCGAGGTTCAGCTTCCTGTTGATACGGTATCGCCCCACATCACCCAGGTCATAACGCTTATCCGAAAAGAAAAGCTTTTCGATCATGCTCCGGGCGGTTTCATCATCCGGCGGATCGGCATTCCTGAGCAGGCGGTAAATAAATTCGACCGCTTCCTTTTCAGAGTTGGTTGTATCTTTCTGGAGGGTGTTGTACACAAGGGCAAAATCATTCACGTTCACTCCTTCTTTATGAAGGATCAATGACTTCACTCCGGCATCAACGATCATCTCAATGTGGTCATTCTCCAGCACGGTTTCCCGGTCGAGAATCACTTCGGTTCTCTCAATAGACACTACCTCACCGGTATCTTCATCCACAAAATCCTCCACCCAGGTCCGCAGCACACGGGCAGCAAGTTTTCTCCCCACGTGCTTTTTCAGTCCTGTTTTGGTGACCTTCACCTCATCGGCAAGGTCAAAAATCTCCAGGATATCTTTATCGCTTTCGTATCCGATTGCACGAAGCAGCGTGGTAACAGGAAGTTTTTTCTTCCGGTCGATGTAAGCATACATCACGCTGTTAATGTCGGTAGCAAACTCAATCCACGAACCTTTGAAAGGAATGATTCTGGCGCTGTAAAGCTGTGTGCCATTGGCGTGCACACTTGTACCGAAAAACACACCGGGGGAACGGTGCAGCTGGGAAACAACGACCCTCTCCGCGCCATTGATCAGGAAGGTTCCCTTGGGAGTCATGTAGGGAATCATTCCAAGATATACATCCTGGATAATGGTTTCAAAATCTTCGTGCTCAGGATCGGTACAATACAGTTTCAATTTGGCCTTGAGAGGAACACTGTAGGTAAGCCCCCTGTCAATGCATTCCTGAATGGAGTATTTCGGGGGATCAATAAAATAATCCAGGAACTCCAGCACGAAATTATTCCTGGCATCTGAAATAGGGAAATTCTCACTGAACACCTTAAACAATCCCTCATTCTTCCTGTTTTCAGGGGTAGTCTCAAGCTGGAAAAAGTCCTGGAAGGACTTTATCTGGATCTCTAGAAAATCAGGATAATCAAAATGGGTGGGAACAGTACCGAAATTAACCCTCTGTGCGATGTTTTGTTTTGCTGTCAAAGTTCGATGGTTTGAAGTTACTAAAAAGCGAAAAAATAGGAAAACAAATAAACAGCAATAAAGATCAGACTTCTACAGCGGGTGAAAAAACCCGGCAGAAATCTGATCTTTTTGATGGAACGCGCAGGGTTACTTTACCTCAACCTCTGCACCAGCTTCGTCGAGTTGTTTCTTCAGCGACTCTGCTTCATCCTTTGTAACTCCTTCTTTAATGGCCTTGGGTGCTCCGTCTACCAGTTCCTTTGCCTCCTTCAGGCCAAGGCTGGTCAGTTCTTTCACAAGCTTCACTACGGCCAGCTTGGAAGAACCCGCGGCTTTCAGGATCACATCAAACTCTGTTTGTTCTTCTTTCTCTTCACCTGCACCTTCACCGCCAGCGGCAGCAACTGCTACAGGAGCTGCAGCTGCAGGCTCGATACCATATTCTTCTTTTAATATCTCTGCAAGTTCATTGACTTCTTTAACGGTCAAGTTAACCAATTGTTCTGCAAAATCTTTCAAATCTGCCATTTTCTTATTGTTTTAATTGAGTTTTACTTTCAAAAAATTATAATAATTCAACGATTAGCTTTCCTCTTTCTCAGAAAGCGTTTTCACAACACCAGCCAGGGTATT
>PWHO01000036.1 GCA_003555385.1 Bacteroidales bacterium | reverse complement strand
TTATATCGTGGAATTAAATGAATATGAAGATGCATGATGGTTTGTCCCGCATCCTCTCCTACATTAATCCCGATATTATAGGCATCGGCATGATACTTTTCATCCAAGTATTTCTTTCCTTCATGCAGCAGGTCATAAAGTGCCACTACTTCTTCTTTTGTAGCTTCAAAGTAGGTTTTAAAGTGTCGTTTGGGAATAAAAAGCATATGCCCTTCGTTTACTGGGAACTTGTCATTAATAGCGAAAGCATGATCGTTTTCTAGAATGACTTGGTCTTTTTCGAGATTACAAAATAAGCAGTTCATTGATTTCCCTCCCTTTGCCTAGTTTATAAAGCCTTAGCCTTTGAAAGATATCCAAAATTGTCTCACATAATCTTTTTCAATTGCTAATTGTAATTGGTCGTAGTGCTTACTATTTGTTTTATCAGCTTTTCTCATGCTTTCTACAAGCTTAAGATTTCTATTTTCCAATTTCTGAATATCTGCTTCTACAGGGAGTCGATTGGATTTTTTTGAGTTCTCACTTTTATGGCAATACACCAGATTCCATAGATCATCAGCAAATATGAATGACCAGGGAATAACGTGATCAATGGATATTTCATCATTTTGCATCTGCTCTCCACAGTAAAAGCATACCCTTTTTTCCTTGTCGTTCGTGGTATCTAGATATTTTCGGAATTTGGTTAAGGATTTTCTTCTCACATTATCTTCATCAATAGCACGTACTTTTTTTGAAATCCGTGGTGCAAAGTTAAAACTCTCCAACATTTGTGTCCAGCGATAATTAATGATTGGCAATAAGCTTTCATAATAAGCCTTTATACTCTCTACTTGGCTTTGATGTAAAGTTACTATTCGGTTTGACTTATTCAGTTCATAAAGAGGATAGGCTTTTTTGTCGAGATTTAGAAATCTCCAACAAACATCATTTTTTAACGTGTTTCCAATTTTCCGGATGGTTTTAATATAAGAATTATTTAATTTAAGCTTATTAAAATCTACTTTCTCAAATCGAATCGGCTGCATTGTTCCAGTTACTTGTTGATATTCAAAGATTAAATCCTTTGTGTATGTAAGAATTTCTGGGGGCTTTTTAAGATTAGCGCCTTGTGTAAGATCAAAATATATCGTCTGATTCCAATAGTACTTTAGAAATTTTTCGGCAATATCATCAAATGGAATCACTACTTTTGCTTGTTTATTATTGGATATTGCAATTTCTACTAACGCTTTTGCCCAAGCCATTTTATAGGTGTTATCGAAGCTGCAATTCCAAATGATTTTTATCCAATTACTGATATACGGATTCATTTAATTCCACCTTTCATATTAAACAAAATTAAATCCACTGTTTTCAAGATCTTGGATAATGGATTGCAAGTCTTCACTGCAGCTATTCACTTCCGGGACAAAATATCGCTTCTTCTCATCATCAAAAGCCTCATACATGCTTTGTAAGAATTGTTGTTTAAAGTCTGTCAAGTTATTAAAATAGTCATTTAAGTCTCCTTGATGCGTAATTTTTCTTCCACTGATACCGATTTTCTTCCCCCATAGGTGTATGCCTGCAATATTATGACGAATAGATTTTATATGGGTAAACAATTGAATCATTTCATGTTTTTTAGAAGGGCTAATGCCATGAGCCGTGAATAGCTGCGGGAGATCCAAAGTGATTTTTAATGAAATGTTTTTTTGATCGATCATCTCCGAAAGCGACATTAACTGTTTTACATTTGACACAATAAACTTCCCCTTCCGATATCTTGATCCACTTCGATTTTCAATGAATATGTTAGTATCCGGAAAGGCCTTAGATATATAGCTATGAAAAACCTTATAATTTTCAATGAATCTAGGGATATTTGAGTAATCCGAAAAGGGAGGATGAATCTCAATAATTGAAGGTGGCTCGTTTTCCCCCACCAAACTAACGATAAATTCGCCGAGTTCTATGGACCACTGCTCGTTAAACCAGAGTTTGGGGATACCTTGTTGATTCGCTTCAATAATATGCTTGTAGGGTTTTATACATTCTGTATTAAACTTTCGATGGCTGTAACTGTACTCGGTATGTAATGAATATTTTCCATTTCTTTTTAATTTTGAAATATCAAAGTGTCCAGCTACTTCCTGAATTGCAGGTTGTATATGCTGCGGGTACTTATAGCGATGATATTGGACCGGAATGAGGTATGGCATCAGATCCCTCCTTTGTTTATATTTTTTTGCAAATATAACATTAGTTTGATCTTTGCATACTCGCTAATTAAAAATGAATAGTTTGAATACCTCTACATCCAATGCATTCGCAACCTTCTCGATGTTGTCCAGGGAAATGCTTCTTTTTCCTCTTTCTATATCGCTAATATAGGTCCGATGAAGTCCTGCGATCTCTGCCAGTTTTTCTTGAGACAAATTTTTCTCCAATCGATATTTTCTTATATTTTTACCAAACTCCTCACAAATACGGCTCATGTCACCCTCTCCTTTATCACAATTATCTGTCTTTTGTATCCTATAAGTCTACAGACAATAAGTTACATCAATTAAAAACAAGCAATAAAAAAACCTAATCTCCATTATGGAAATTAGGTTGAATTTAAATTATTTATTCATTTGGCTAGGATTATGGGTTCCCGTTAAATTATTAGTAACATTCTACTAAAGGTATAGTTTACCAGCTTATAAACTATCATAAAATCTTTTGATTTTTGCAACGATCAATTTCCTTCTTTCCGTTAAAAATCTAGGATAATCTTCAACAGTCATATTAAAAATGTCCTCGGGAACGCAGTTCATTCTTAAATTCTCCAGCAATGCCTCTCGATCGGTAATTTCACCGATTACCATTTTCCCATCTTGCAGTTGGCCTTCTACCTTGTTCATATACTCATTAGGGGCCTGGGCTTTAATAGCTAGGTTTATCGATTGTTCAGTATAGACGTAATTTGCAATTTGGTTGTATTGCTTACGGTTGTCGTAGCCATTTTTTTGCAAATACTTTTTAGGGAAAATGTGGTGCACATCTCCCCGTTCTTCAATAAGCTGTGGTACGGTTACACTTTTGGATAAGAAGGCTTGATCTTTGTCATAGATTTGTGCCATTATAAACAAATTAAAATAAGGACTACTGGTAACCGAAGTATCCAAATTTGTAATCATAATATTATCCCAGTAAGCTTGGGAAAGTTCTCCCGCTTCAATAGTTGCAATATATTCCATGGGGTCATCATAATTATCAAATCGTTTTATATCAAAATCAAATTGTGATTCTGGCGACGATGAGTATCGCTCTGTTAAGATCGAAATTAATAACCACTTCTTTACTGCACGGTTAATCGTTGCTTCAGACACTCGTTTTTCTTTTAAAAGTAAGTACAGCGCATAGGCGAAGTTAATAGCATTTTGAGACCGAACGATTTTAGGATTAATTACACCCGCAGATTTTAAGATCATTATGAATCGTTTAAAGTTGGTTTCATTAATAAAAAATAGTACTGCATCATATAATTTCATAAAGGAATCTTCAATGATCTCGTTTTTGTACTCTCTAGTTTCAAAATCTCTTCCCGACAATAAACTGACCAAGTTTGAAATTTTTCCTCTTAAAAACTTATAGGTAAAAGCCACTCTTAGAAGATCGGAATACTTAGGCTCATAGATTCGTGTATTATAATCTTTTACCCATGCCATTTTCTTGAACTCTTCTCGCTGTGCAAATTCCCAATCATTTTCTTTAATATTCTTATAAACGCTAGGGTCTTTTATCGTATGGCAGAAATAATCAATCATTTTACGGATCAATGGTCCGTTAGTATCATTGTTTACCGAAATTTTAGACATGGCAAAATCCGCTTGGCTTAGATTAACACCTGCAGAGTTGATTCGAATGAAAATTTCTGTAACTCTTTCGATATCCAGCTCATGAGACAATTCAATAACCCCAATAGATGAGTATATAATACGTTTAAGCCTTTGTAATATATTGTTCAGCTCATTATTTCCTATCTCTTCGTTTTTTTCACAATAGTCCCGGATAAACTCAAAATCATTAAAACTGTCGGAGAATACTTTAGAGATATCCGGAATCCATTTCTTATCTTTTTGAATAGCTGGATTTTGCACTTCAAACCTCTGTTCAATGGGATGAAAGGCAATTCTTATCGGTCTTGTAGCGTATTCCTTGGTTACCACTTCTCTTCCTGTTATGGCAGCTCTTAAAGCTGTCATTCTTTGTTGTCCATCAATTAGTATTCTTTTGCCTTGAGACAACCCGCCATCTTTTAATTTTGCATCAGGGCTCTGCCAAGTGATAATATAACCCACAGGATAATCATGATACAAAGAATCCAATAAATCTCTTACTTTTGTAGGTTTCCACACAAAGGGTCGTTGAATCTCCGGTAATGCAACTATATCTTGTTCGATCCAACTTATTAATGCGTTCACGTTGATATTGTTCACGGTATAGTTTGACATTTTATCTCTCCCTGTCGAATTAATAATATGTGTTCTCGTTAACTCAATTTTACCATATAAAGTAATCTAGTGCATAAGGATCTATTATAATAGCTTCTTCAAAGAAAGGAGTTTTTCCTGCCTATCACAGAAAAAAATATATCCATTAAT